>JBKPLV010000225.1:0-3546 GCA_046731795.1 Actinomycetota bacterium
CGCGGCGACTTCATCTTCGAGCCTGAGCCCGAGGAAATCCTCGTCCGACTGCTGCCCGTCTACCTCGAGACGCAGATCTACCGTGCGCTGCTCGAGTCGACGGCCTCGGAGCAGGGAGCGCGCATGACCGCGATGCGGAACGCGTCGAAGAACGCGGGCGAGATCATCGACTCGCTCACGCTCAGCATGAACCGCGCGCGGCAGGCCGAGATCACCCAGGAGATCCTCGAGGTCGTCGCCGGCGCCGAAGCTTTGACGTAGGGGAACCCATGGTTCCCCTACGAGACCCCTCCTTTTGTGCCGTGCACGGCAGGGCGGTTGTGTGCCTCCCGGCGGGCGGAGCCCGCCTCCGGCTTCGAGATCGCATCTACCGCTGATCGGTCTTGAATTAATTGAGGCCGCCAAATCCAGAGAGGACGAAGACGTACGAGAGGACAAGAGCGATTCCGGCCGCCGCCACTCCGAGGACGACCATGAGCCCGAAGCCGCGCCAAGGTCCCATCACCTCAGTTTGATTCAGATTGACCCACGACCCGTGACGTGCGCTAACGGCGCGCTAACAACCGTCGCCGCGCGACGTAGAACCTCGTAGCGCGCGGCATGACGACCCCTATTTCGGACATCCCCGCAGATACCATCGCGCCGGTGGAGCCGGTCGTTTCCGCTGCATCCGGGCCCGAGCGCTTCGAGCGCGCAGGGGCTATCTCCGATCGTCTCGTCGACAACATCGAGACGGTCGTCTACGGCAAGCGGAACGAGATCAAGCTCGTCCTGACCGCGCTCGCCTGCGACGGGCACGTCCTGCTCGAGGACGTCCCCGGAACGGCGAAGACCGTCCTCGCGCGGGCGATCGCAGGGAGCATCGAGGGCGCGATTCCGCAGCGGATCCAGTGCACGCCGGACCTGCAGCCGACCGACGTCACGGGCCTCTCGGTGTTCGACCAGCAGACCCGCGGGTTCGAGTTCAGGCCGGGGCCGATCTTCGCCAACGTCGTCCTCGTCGACGAGATCAACCGGGCGACGCCGAAGACGCAGTCGGCGCTGCTCGAGGCGATGGCCGAGCGGCAGGTGACGGTCGACGGCGTCACGCGGGAGCTGCCGTACCCGTTCCTCCTCATAGCGACGGAGAACCCGATCGAGTACGAGGGGACGTTCCCGCTTCCGGAGGCGCAGCTCGACCGCTTCTTCCTCCGGACGGCACTCGGGTATCCGGACGTGGACGACGAGCTGCGCATCCTGACGGAGCAGCGCTACGCGCATCCGCTTGGAGGACTCGAGCCCGTCGTCGGGCTCGACGACGTCCACGAGCTCCGCTCCGCGGCGCAGCACGTCTACGTCGACGAGGCGCTGCATCGGTGGGTCGTCGACCTCGTCCGGTCGACGCGTGCGCAGGAGTCGGTCGTCATCGGCAGCTCCGTGCGCGGCAGTCTCGCGCTCGAGCGGGCGGCGCGGGCGTGGGCGCTCCTCGACGGGCGCAGCTACGTGATTCCGGAGGACATCGAGCGCCTGTTCGCGCCGGTCCTCATCCACCGTGTGGTCTTCACTCCCGGCTTCGTCGCGCGCGCCAGGGCGACCGGCTGGGCCGAGGCGATCGAGGAGTTCCGCATCAGCTGCCTCGAGCTCGCCCCGCAGCCGGGGTCCGAGGAGGACCCCCTGTTCGAGGCCGGCGCGGTGAGACCCGCCGGGCCAGACCTCGCGTAGGCCCGCGGCGTGTCCGGCGCCCGTCTGACGTTCCCGCTCGTCCCCCGGCGACGCGTGATCGGGCTCTCCTACGGGACGATGAAGAGCCTGCGGCGAGGCTCGGGGACCGACGTTGCCGGCTCCCGCCCGTACCGGCCTGGGGACGACATGGACTCGATCGACTGGGCCGCCTCCGCGCGGCTCTCGACCGCGCGCGGCTCGGACGAGTTCGTCGTGCGAGAGCGGTTCGCGGAGGAGGCGCCCAAGGTCGTCATCGTCTGCGACCGACGCCCCGGGATGGCCTGCTACGGGCCGCCGCTGCCGTGGCTGGACAAGCCGCAGGCGATGCGGACCGTCATCGAGCTCGTGCTCGCGAGCGCCGGTGCGGCGGGCGGCTTCGTCGGATACCTCGACTACGCCGACGGCGAGGCCCACTGGCGCCAGCCGAAGGGAGACCGAAAGCTCATCGAGCTCCGGGACGAGCGGCTGTGGTCGGACGAGTACGGCGGCCCGGCGGACTGGCTCGAGCGCTCCATCGACCACCTCGCGTCGCACACACGCGCGGTCACACCTGGCACATTCGTCTTTCTGCTCTCCGACTTCATTCCCAGCCCGGCGCCGGACACGTGGCTCGCGGCGATCGAGCGCCGCTGGGACGTCGTCCCGATCGTGATCCAGGACCCGACCTGGGAGCAGAGCTTCCCGGACGTCGACGGAATCGTGGTGCCCATGCGCGACCCGCGCACGGGGAGGGTCTCGTCGGTGCGCATGCGACGCAAGGAGGTCGCCGCGCGCCGGGAGGAGAACACGCGTCGGACGGCAGCGCTCCTCGACACCTTCCGGGAGCTCGACATCGACCCCGTCGTGGTGACCTCGAGCGCGCGCGGGGACATCCTCGCGCAGTTCCTGCTCTGGACCGATCTGCGCCGGACACGCAGGGTGATCGGAGCGTGAGGTGGTGACGCGCCGGAATCTGCTCCCCGCTTTCGGCCTCGTGGCGGTCGCGCTCGTCACGGCACTCGTGGTCGTCCTCGTGTCGACCCTCGGCGGCGGCGGTGAGACCACCAGTCCCGCGCTGCGGCCCGACCTCGAGCCTGGCTCTACGCGTCCTCCAACGGCCAACCTGCCGAAGCAGGGAATCGTCGCGCAGGCGTCGCTCCTCCCGCGCATCACCCTCTTCGGCGACACCATCGTCGCGCAGCTCGACGTCGTGCTCGACCGGGCGAGGGTCGACCCGGACTCCGTGAGGGTCGGCGCGCAGTTCCTCCCCTGGGAGGTCGTGGGCCAGCCCGTGCGCGAGCGCAACGACGCGGGGCAGACGACGTACCTGCGCACCTGGTATCGGCTCCGCTGCACCAGCAGCCCGTGCGCTCCCGCGAACCAGGCGAGCGCGCTCGACTTCGACCCGGTGCGCGTGTCGTATGCCGCGCCGGGAGCGGTCGCAGGGGTCCGGGACGCGATGCAGCTGCACTGGCCGCGGCTCCTTGTGTACTCGCGTTTCGCGTCGGCGAACCTCGACGGCGCGGGTGCGCCAGGCGGTCAGAACCCCTGGCGTGCCGACTTCCTCTCGTTCCCGGCGGCGTCGTACCGGCTGCCACCCGGAGTGCTCGTGCCGGCGCTCGCCGTGCTGGCAGTCCTCCTCGGAGGCACCGGTCTCCTCCTCGCCTGGGTCGCGATCCCGCGGCGCGAGAAGGAGCCCGAGCCAGAGCCCGAACCGGAGCCAGCGCCCGTGATCGTGCTCACGCCGCTCGAGCAGGCGCTCGAGCTTCTCGAGGACGCGGAGCGGGCGGACGGGACCGAGGATCGGCGGCGTGCGCTCGAGCTCGTCGCCGAGGTGCTCGATCTCGGCCATCCGGACCTTGCTCG
>JBKPLV010000226.1:0-5455 GCA_046731795.1 Actinomycetota bacterium
ACAAGCAGGGCAATACGACGCCGTGCAGACACCGCCTGACGATAGCCGCGACCTCAAAGCTATAGTTCTGAAAGTAATGGCGACCTACCGCGAGCTGCTGGCACAGGTGAAGGGCGAGATCGACGAGATCTCGACCGTCGAGGCGCGTGAGCGCCTCGAGTCGTCCGATGGCTCGATCTTCGTCGACGTCCGCGAGCCGGACGAATGGGACGAGGGGCACATCCCGGGCGCGATCTACACCGGCCGCGGGCGGCTCGAGCAGCGCATCGAAGGCCTCGTCCCCGACAAGAGCCGACCGCTCGTCGTGTACTGCTCCGCCGGAAACCGCTCGGCCTTCTCCACGAAGGTGCTCGAGGAGCTCGGCTACGTGAACGTCGTCAACCTCGCCGGCGGGTTCTCCGACTGGAAGCGCAACGGCTACGAGATCACGATCCCGCGCGCGCTCACGCCCGACCAGCGCGCGCGCTACAGCCGGCATCTGCTGATCCCGGAGGTCGGCGAGGAAGGACAGCAGCGCCTGCTCGACGCGCGCGTCCTCCTCATCGGCGCTGGCGGGCTCGGCTCGCCGGCGTCGCTCTACCTCGCCGCCGCGGGGGTCGGGACGCTCGGCATCGTCGACGCGGACGTCGTCGACGAATCGAACCTCCAGCGCCAGATCGTCCACTCCACGGAGCGGCTCGGCGAGCCGAAGGTCGCCTCCGCGAAGCGAACGATCGAGGCGCTGAACCCGGACGTGAAGGTCGTCGCCTATCAGGAGCGGCTCACGTCGGAGAACGTCGACCGCATCCTCGCCGACGGCTGGGACGTCATCGTCGACGGCGCGGACAACTTCCCGACGAGGTACCTCGTCAACGACGCCTCGGTCTGGAGCGGGATCCCGGTCGTGCACGGCTCGATCTTCCGGTTCGAGGGACAGGTCACGCTCTTCCAGCCCGGCGTCGGGCCGTGCTACCGCTGCCTGTTCCCCCAACCACCGCCACCCGAGCTCGCGCCGAGCTGCGCCGAGGGCGGCGTCCTCGGCGTGTTGCCCGGGATCATCGGCTCGATCCAGGCGAACGAGGCGCTGAAGCTGATCCTCGACCGCGGCGACTCACTTGCGGGTCGGCTGCTGCTGTTCGACGCGCTCGGCACCACGCTCGACGAGGTGACGGTGCGCCGGAACGCCGAGTGCCCGGTCTGCGGCGACCACCCGACGATCACCGAGTACATCGACTACGTCGAGTTCTGCAACGCGCCGGTGGAGGTCTGATGGCCGCCGTCCGCATCCCGCCCACGCTGCGCGCCGACGTCGGGGGCGCGCGCGAGCTCGAAGCGGAGGGCTCGACCGTCGCCGAGGTCATCGACGACCTCGTCGAGCGCTACCCGCCGCTCGCGGGGCAGCTGCTCCAGGACGGCGAGCTCGCCCCGTTCGTGAACGTCTACCTGGGCGGCGAGGACGTCCGCACCCGCGACGGTCTCGACACGCCCGTCGGCGCCGGCGACCAGCTGATCCTCCTGCCGGCGATGGCAGGTGGAAGCTAGAACCGTCGCCGGGTCGCTGCTCGACCTCGTCGGGTCGACGCCGCTCCTCGAGCTCCCTCGCCTCACGCCGAAGCCGGGCGTCCGCCTCTTCGCGAAGCTCGAGGGGCAGAACCCGAGCGGCTCGATCAAGGACCGCGTCGCGAAGGCGATGCTCGACGCGGCCGAGGCGTCCGGCGAGCTCGAGCCGGGCCGCCGCCTGCTCGAGCCGACGAGCGGGAACACCGGGATCGCGCTGGCCCTCGCCGCGCGGCTCCGCGGGTACCCGCTCACGTGCGTGGTGCCCGAGAACGTGACGGCAGAGCGCCGCCGCCTGCTCCGGCTGTACGGCGCCGAGATCGTCGACTCGCCCGGCGAAGAGGGCTCCAACGGCGCCGTCCGGCTCGCGATCGAGCTCGCCGAGAGGGACGCCTCC
Source organism: Actinomycetota bacterium (assembly GCA_046731795.1). Taxonomy (GTDB): domain Bacteria; phylum Actinomycetota; class Thermoleophilia; order Gaiellales; family Gaiellaceae; genus GMQP-bins7. The sequence goes on from JBKPLV010000226.1 coordinate 1,934, forward strand.
CTGTTCATGCCGTTCCAGTACGCGAACGACGCCAACCCGCGTGCGCACTACGAAGGAACGGGTTCGGAGATCGCCGCGGCCCTCGACCGCGTGGACGTTCTCGTCGCCGGCCTCGGCACCGGCGGCACGCTCATGGGTGCCGGCGAGCGGCTCCGCGAGTCGTTCCCGGACGTGGTCGTCGCCGCCGCGGAGCCACTCCCGGGCGACGAGGTCATGGGCCTGCGCTCGCTGGACGACGGCTATGTGCCGCCGATCCTCGACGTCTCCCGGCTCGACCGCAAGCTGCTCGTGACCAACGCGGAGGCCGTCGGCGGGCTCCGACTCCTCCTCGAGCGGGAGGGCGTGCTGGGCGGAGTCTCGTCCGGCGCCGTCGTCCACGCCGCACTGCGGATGGCCGACGAGCTGGACGAGGGCGTGATCGTCTGCGTCCTCGCGGACGGAGGCTGGAAGTACCTCTCGGCCGACTTCTGGGACGCGGTGGACGTCGAGCCGACGATGGACCGATCCGTCTGGTGGTAGTCCCCGACGCGGTGCGGCAGCAGCTCGCCGCACACGCCCGAGAGGAATCGCCGAACGAGGCCTGCGGTGTCGTCGTGGTGAGGGACGGCGTCGCGGAGCGCTACGTCGCCGGCCGCAATGCCGCCGCCTCGCCGTACCGGTTCGAGCTCGAAGTCCCGCCCGAGACGTGGTTCCTCGAGGACGACGGGTACGAGCTCGCCGTCTTCCACTCGCACATCTCCTCGCCGCCGCGACCCTCGCGCACCGACGTGGAGAACGTCGGGCTGTGGGCAGGCCGGCCATACCTGATCTACACGCTGCGGACGGACGAGCTCGCCGGTTGGAGCATCAGCGACGGCGGCATCGCGCCGCTCGAGCTGACCTCCTGACGCGCGGCCGCGGGGTCGGCGGCTAGCGAAGCGACATGTTCATGACGTGGAGCGCCTTGCGGAGGCGCTCCACGAGCTCCTGCGAGATGTCCGTCTGCGTCGGCGACACGCCGCGCACGAGCACTCGCTCGTCCTCGTCCGAGATCTCCTGCACCGCCTCCACCGGAATGAGCATGAGCTCACGTCCGAGTCGGCCTCCGCGCACCTCGAGGAAGTCGGGCACGTCGATCCGGCTGTCGAAGCGGAGGCCCTCGACGAACCCCACCAGACCCTCCGGCGACTCGACCTCGAAGCCTTCGCAGCGCGCGAACAGCGCCGCGTCGTCGCGCGACGGCTCGGAGCCGGGGCTCGACGGTAATGTCGGGATCCTCGAGGCCTTGTCGATCGCGGGCCTCACGGGCTCGGTCGCGGCCGCGACCGAGCCGTCGAGGAGCGCCCGGACACGTCCCTCGAGCGCGGCGACGTGCACGAGCTGGTCGAGGAGCTCGGTCTGCAGGCGCCTGAGCTCGGCCAGGTCGACGGCGAGGTCGGCGGCCAGCACGCTCAGCTCCTCCTCTCGGCGCTCGGCGCCGGAGCCGACGAGGAGCTCGGAGTACGCCCACCTGCGCGAGCGCACCGTGCCTCCAGGCCCGAGCCACCGCTCGACCCGCTCCACCCCTGGCGGGGAACCCCGTTCGCTGCTGGACATGCGCGAACCCCCGGACGCGACCCGGCCATGGTAGCTCGGCGCGTCCGATCCGACGGTCGAGCTTTCAGTCGCGGGCCGACAGGCCGGCCGCCGTGATCGCGCGGCGCGCGAGCGCGTCGTCGTCCTCGCCGGGAAGACCGCTCACGCCGAGCGCGCCGACGCGACGATCGTCGTCGAAGGCGGCGACGCCGCCCTTGAAGAAGGTGAAGAAGGGGTCGAAGCTCGCGCGCTCGACGGCGTCGGCGCGGGCCTTCTCCGCCAACGCGACCGTCGAGGTCGCGTCGCTGCGAGCCGCCGTGTACGCCTTGCGCTGAGCGTTCAGGCGCGTATCCGGGGCGGCGTCGTCCATCGCCGCCGCGGCGACAACCTCGCCGTGGTCGTCCACCGCGTAGACGGAGACGGGCGCTGGGGCGTTCTCCACGACGAAATGCACGGCGGCGAGGGCCTGCTCGAGCTTCACGGCGCACATCCTGACAGCGACGAGCCCGGCGAGCCGTCTTCGACGAGCCCGGAGTACGATGAGCGCTCCATGAGCGCGCCTGCCGCCGTCGGCGCCGACAGGCCGACACTGCGAATCCGGGGCACCGCCTATCCGGTGCTGCTCCCGTCGATACGGGATCCGCGCCTCCATCTCGCGGCGATCATCATCACGCTGCAGGTTCTGGGCCAGGTCGCGTTCGACTTCCGGCTCTCGATCGCGCAGATCCTCGTCTCGCTCGCGGTCGCCGGGGTGCTCGAGTTCGCCCTCACGCTCTGGCGCCAGCGCGTGCTCATGTGGCCGGCGAGCGCCCTGCTCACGGGGAACGGCGTGGCGTTCGTGCTGCGCGTGCCGGGCACCGAGCACGGCGACTGGTGGAGCACGAAGGGCTGGTGGATCTTCGCCGGGACGTCCGCCGTCGCATTGCTCTCGAAGTACGTCGTCCGCGTTCGCGGCAGTCACGTCTTCAACCCGTCGAACATCGGCCTCGTCCTCTGCTTCCTCCTGCTCGGCGCGCAGCGAGCCGACCCGCTCGCCCTGTGGTGGGGACCGCTCTCCCCCGCGCTCGTCACGGCGCTCGTGCTGATCGTCGTCGGGGGCTTCCTCATCCTCCGCCGGCTGCACCTGCTGCAGATCGCCGTCGGGTTCTGGGTCGCCTTCGCGGCGGGAATCGGAGTGCTCGCCGCGAGCGGCCACACGATGACCGCCGCGTGGCACGTCGGGCCGATCGAGGGCAGGCAGTTCTGGTGGCTCCTCGTCTCCTCCCCGGAGATTCTCGTCTTCCTCTTCTTCATGATCACCGACCCGAAGACGACGCCCGCGAGCCCGAGGGGACGACGGATCTATGCCGTCGGCGTCGGACTCCTCGCGACGCTGCTGATCGCACCGCAGACGACCGAGTACGCGACGAAGGTCGCGATCCTCGGCGCACTCGCGCTCCTCTGCGCGGCGAGGGGTCTCGTCGAGCTCGCGGGGCCTGCGTGGCTGGCGGACGCGCGTGCGCGGCTCGCCGCCGCGCTTCCGAGCCGCTGGCCGCGTCCGGCCGCCGCCGGAGCCGCGCTCGTGGGCGCTCTCGCCTTCGGCGCACTCGTCTTCGCGGCCGGGATCCCGGCGCGGCCGGACGCTGCCGAGGCGTCGTCGCATGCCGGACGTTCGGGCGACCTTCCCGAGATCGTGGTGACGAAGGGCCACGACGTGGCCTCGATCGATCGAGGGGCCGCGGAGAGAATCGCCCGCGACCTCCTCGCGGACCTCGAGACGGAATCGACCGCGCTCCGGCTCGGCGATCAGAAGCTGGCCGCCCGCGCCGCCACCGGTACCTGGCTCGCCACGCTGTGGACGCGGATCCGAACGGCCCCCGGGCAGGTCACGGTCGCGCGCTACGACGTGCAGCGGATGGTGATGAGCCTGCACCGGGGTACCTACCAGGGCCCGCCGACGGTTGAAGCCAACCTCGAAGGCACGCTCGT
>JBKPLV010000227.1:0-1584 GCA_046731795.1 Actinomycetota bacterium
GGACGACACACTGATCGCTGCGTACCTCGTCGACCCGGGCCGGGCCGAGTATGACCTCGACGACCTCATGGCGGAGTACGGGATCGAGCTCGCGCCCGATCCGCCCGCGGAGGAGGAGACGGCGGCGCTCGTCCGCCACGCCGAGGCGTCGAGGCGGCTCGCGCCGCTGCTCGTTGCAAAGGTGACGGAGCGAGGGTCCGACCGCCTCTACCGCGACGTCGAGCTTCCCCTCTCGGTCGTCCTGGGCGCGATGGAGGACGCCGGCGTCCGCATCGACACGTACCGCATGGGGGAGATCACCGCGCGCCTCAAGGATCGGGTCGAGGAGCTCGAGGCGCGTGCCTACGACCTCGCCGGAGAGGAGTTCGTGATCGGCTCGCCGCAACAGCTCGGGCGCATCCTCTTCGAGAAGCTCGAGCTGACGCCGGGCCGGAAGGGCAAGACGGGGTACTCGACGGACGGCAAGGTGCTCCGCGCGATCCGCGGCGACCACGAGATCGTCCCCGTCATCGAGGAGTGGCGCGAGCTCACGAAGCTCGTGAACACGTACCTCGGGCCGCTGCCGACGCTGATCGGCGCTGACGGGAGGCTGCATACGACGATCAACCAGCACGTCGCCGCCACCGGCCGGCTCTCGACGACGAGCCCGAACTTGCAGGCGATTCCGATCCGCACCGAGCTCGGCCGCGAGATCCGTTCCGCGTTCGTCGCCGAGCCTGGCTCACGCCTCCTCTCCGCCGACTACTCGCAGATCGAGCTGCGGATCCTCGCCCACGTCTCGGGCGAGCCGAAGCTACGTGAGGCGTTCGAGCGGGGCGAGGACATCCATCGGGCGACGGCCGCCGAGGTGCTGGACAAGGATCCGGCGACGCTCACGTCGGGCGAGCGGGCGATCGCCAAGATGATCAACTTCGGGATCGTCTACGGCATCTCCGCGTTCGGCCTCTCGGAGAACCTCGACATCCCGAAGGAGCAGGCGCAGGCGTACATCGACGCGTATCTCGCCCGCTTCCCGCACGTGCAGGCCTTCATCGCGCGGACGATCACGCAGGCAGCGGAGGACGGCTACGCCACGAGCCTGCTCGGGCGCAGGCGGCCCGTCCCAGAGCTGCGCGCCATGAACAGGCAGACGCGCGGCTTCGGCGAGCGCGTCGCCGTGAACTTCGTCATGCAGGGGTCGAACGCGGACATCATCAAGGTCGCGATGGTTGCGATCCACGAGCGACTGCGCGCGGAGGGGAGAGGTGCGCGGCTCGTGCTGCAGGTGCACGACGAGCTCCTGCTCGAGGTGCCCGAGACCGAGGTCTCGAAGGTGCGCGAGCTCGTGCGCGAGGAGATGGTCGGTGCGTACCCGCTCGACCCCGCGCTCGCGGTGGACATCGGCGTCGGCGACGACTGGGCCGAGGCGAAGGCGTGAGCCTTCCCGGCGTGCCCGACGGCTATCGCACTCTGAGCCCGTACCTCATCGTCGCGGACGCCGAAGGCCTGCTCGCCTTCATCTCGACGGTGTTCGGCGCCGAGGCTCGGCGCCGCACCACCGGCGCCGCCGGTGGTCTCCACGCTGAGGTGGAGCTCGGCGACTCC
>JBKPLV010000228.1:0-8173 GCA_046731795.1 Actinomycetota bacterium
CGGATCCTGACCTCTACCGCCGGGTCGCGGAGGGGATGCCGCGAGCGTGGCTCGAGGACCCGGGCCTCACCGACGGGACGATCGCCGTGCTCGAGCCACACCGCGCGCGCGTGACGTGGGACGCGGTCATCCACTCGGTCGAGGACATCGCGCAGCTCCCCTGGCCGCCGAAGACCGTCAACGTGAAGCCGTCACGCTTCGGCTCGGTCGAGCGGCTGTTCGCGGCCTACGACTACTGCGAGGCGCAGGGGATCGGCGCCTACGGCGGCGGACAGTGGGAGCTCGGCCCCGGACGCGGCCACATCCAGCTCCTCGCTGCGCTGAACCATCCCGACACGCCGAACGACGTGGCGCCGCGCGCGTACAACCTCGACCCGCAGCCGGGGCTCCCGACGAGCCCGCTCACGGTCACGCCCCGCGAGACCGGCTTTCTCACGCTCTAGTCGAGCTCACTCGAGGCTCGCGAGGAAGTCGTCCACCGCGATCAGCGGCAGCGACTCGAGCTTCGCGCTCCCCCGCGCTCCGAGGGCGATCGAGACCTTCGCGATGGTGAGGTCGTCCGGCGCCTCGACGACGTTCACGAAGTCGTACTCGCCGAGCGCCGCCCACTGGTGGAGCACCTTGGCGCCCATCTCCTCGACGTCGCGATTCACCTCGGCGAGCCGGCCGGGATTCGCGTGCAGTGTCTGCACTCCCTTCTCGGTGAGCGTCGTCAGCATCAGGTACGTCGGCATCTCACTCCTCTCGTCGCTCTCCGCGCGAGCGTAACCGAGCCTCTTGATCCACGTACAGGAGCGCGCTTCCGAGGAACACAACGGGAGAGACGACGAGGGAGGCGAGCGCCGCGGCGATCATCCGCGTGTTCTCCGCGTACTCGCGGAGCACGAAGTACAGGCTGAACTGCGAGATGATCACGACGAGGGCGAGCGTCGCGAGGCCACCCAGGACATGCGCGAAGTCCGCCCGCGCGAGCCGGAGCCCGCGCCCGAGCGCCGCGCGGACGCCGAGCCCCTCGACGAGCACCGCGGGCACGGCGAGCCCGAAGAGCGAGAGCCAGACGAGCCCAGGGAGGATGAAGAGCGCGACGAGAAGCGGCACCGGGAGGAAGAGCACGACCGCCAGGAGGTAGGAGAGGACGCCGGCCCGCGAGCGCACCCTCGCTCCCGAGATCTGGCCCAGAGCGAGGACGTAGCTGGCCGAGATCAGCAGCGCCGTGAGGGGAAGCAAGGCGAGGCGCAGGTCGCCCGAGGGTCGCGCCCAGACGAGCGCGTTCGCCGCGACGACCGGCACCCCGAGGAGTAGGGACCTCCAGAACCGCGCTCCGTACGCGCGTATCGCCTCGCCGACGAGCTGCCCGACGGTGCGGCGCTCGGGCGGAAGCGGTGGCGGGAGGGGACGCTCCGGCTCGCGCTTCCGTCGCCGCGCCATGCGCGGAGGCTACTGAGCGGCGGCTTCGAGCACGCGCGGGAGCACGTCGGCGAGGGCCTCGAGTGCGCGGCCGATCCGCCACCGGCTGCGGTCGTTCTCGGCCAGTTCGTTCGAGACGGCGCGGACCTCGACGGCGGGAATCCCCGCCTGCTCGCACGCGCGCAGCACGCCGAACCCCTCCATTGCCTCAAGTCGTAGGTCGCCCGCGGTGACCCCGCCGACGGCTCCACTCGTCCCGATCGGGAGGACGAGCGCCTCGGGCACCGCCGCCCGCACCCTCTCGAGCAGGCCGGGATTGGGCTCGACGCGATCGACGACCGGGATCTCGGCCGAGATGTCCACGTACACGGACGCGCTCCCGATGACGAGCCCTCCCGGCGTGATGCCGTGGCCGCCGGCGACGCCGGCGTTGACGACCACGTCCACGGGACGCAGCGCGAGCTCGCGCGCCGTTGTCGCCGCCGCCTCGACCGGGCCGACGCCGCAGACGAGACCCTCGCGCCCGCAGAGCTCGATGTCGGTCGCGGCGACGAGGAGCACGCGTGCCATGGCTCGATCCTACGACTCGCGAGACAGGAGCTCGAACACCGGGTGTCTCGGCGCCTCGGCGAGCCACTGCTCCGATGACGAAGCGAGTGTGACGTCGAAGAACGGCCGCGTGACCCGCCCGAGGCGCAGGTACTCCCGCAGCACCGGGACGGCGGCTTCCGGAGCGAGCTCCCGAACCGCGAGCCGCTCGCTGTGCCGGCCACGCCGCAGCTCGACCCACCCGGCGGCGCGCGCGTTCTTCACCCAGTTGCGGCCGCAGTACGGCGCCACCAGCCACCGCTTGTCGCCGATCTTCACGATCGACACAGGCGTCGACCACGGCCGTCCCGTCTTCCGGCCGGGGACGGTCAGCAGGTGCGTCCGCGGCCCCGTCAACCCTACGCGCGCGAGAGGCCGGACGAGCGTGTTCAGGGCACGTCGCCAGTAGCTCTTGCGGTACGGCCGGGGCATGTCCGGAAGCTACTCCGCACGCGCCGCAACCGCCCCGTCCGGGGCGGTTGCGGTCGGTCGGGCCGAGGTGACCCGGATCAGTGCGCCAGCGGGCGCTGGTGCCTTGCCCTGAACATCAGCATCAGACCGAATGCGAGTGCGATTCCGATGCCGAGGCCGATTCCGATCTGCGGCCACTCGACGTCGGTTCCCGAGGTCGCGACCGGCTGGGCCACCGGGGTCGACGGAACGGTGCTGCGCTCGTTGGCGTCGAGGTACGTGCTCACATCTGGCCTCGCCGGAGCCGAGCGCTCCGATGCGATGTAAGGGGTCTGATTGACGACGACAGTCCGGTCGAAGGCGTCAGTACGGCGGTCGAGCACGACGGGCTGCTGCGCCAGTGTCGCCCGCTCGTTCGCGTAGAAGTACGCAGCGCCGCTTTGCTCCTTCGAACCGGCGAGGCGCCCCTCACCAAACGCCGTGGGGATGGCGACGAGCGCGACGACTGCAATTCCGATGATGAGTGAGATCGTCCGGGTCATCTCTGCTTCTCCTTCGCTCCCTGGTGGCCCTCGTAACCACCTGGCTCGAGGCTAGGGAGCAGGAGGCCCGGCTGAAACGGGGCGACCACCCGTATTTGAAGGCGGCGACCCCTGTGTTTGAGTAGGCGCCAGCACTGAGGCGAGCTCCGAGCGCTGGCGGACTCCGAGCTTTCCGAAAATGCGCGCCAGGTGGCCCTCGACGGTGCGCTCGGACAGGAACAAGGCGGCCGCGACCTCCTTGTTGCTCTTGCCTTCGGCGACGAGAGCGGCGACGCGCTCCTCGGCCGGAGTCAAGGCGCCAGGAGTCGCTGCGCGTCCGCTGATGCGCTTGAGCTCCATGCGTGCTCGTTCGGCCCAGAGTGCCGCGCCGATTCCGTCGAGGAGCGCACATGCCTCCTCGAGGGTCGCGCGCGCCTCGCGCCGACGCTTCAGCCGACGCTGTGCGGCGCCAAGCGCTAGCAACGTCCGGCCGCGATCGAGCGGGAGCTCGACCTGCGCGTGGAGGGCCAGCGCGTCGCCGTAGTGCCGAATCGCCTCATCTACGCGCCCCCGCGATGCGTCGAGGAGTCCCCTGCACCGCGCGCAGTTGGCGAGCGCCGAGACCCGCTCGAGCCGGCGGGCGTTTCCTTCGTACCAGTCGAGGAGCTCGCACGCTTCGTCGACGCGGCCGAGTTCGGTGAGGGCCTCGACGTGGTCGATCACGAACCGCGTTGCCCCGGGTTCGACGATCTCCTCACGACGCGCGAACACGACGCATGGCTCGAGGTCGGCCACTGCGTCGCTCGGTCTTCCGCGCGCGTGATCGAGGTGGCCGAGCCCTGCGAACTGAATGAGCCGCACGAGGTGGTCCGAGCCGACTTCTCGGAGCTGGTCCGCCGCGCGGGTGGCGTCCTCGACACGCCCCATGGATGCCAGGACCAAACACTCGAGCGCGAGGCCTAGCCCTCCGAAGAGCGGCTGTGCCGACTGCTCCGCGGCGTCACGAGCTTCACGGGCCAGGCGCAACGCAGTTTCGAGATTGCCGAGTGCCCACTCCGCCTGTCCGAGCAGGAACGCGAGAAACGGTCGCGCGTTCTCGTCGCCGAGCTCGTCTGCCCGCCGCATCAGCTCGACCAAGGTGGCACGAGCTCGTGCCTGCATGTCCACCCAGGTCCAGTACTCCGCCAGCGCGACGAGCGGCTGGTCGAGGACACGACGATCGACTGCCGAGCTCTGCAGGGAGAGAGCCCGTTCCGCAACGGCCCCAGCATCGGCTCGGCCCAGCAAGGTCTCTGCGCCGATCCGGGTCATGAGGATGTCTGCCATGAGGGCCTCGTCGCCGAGGTCTTCGGCAAGACCGAGCGCGATGTCGGAGTGACTCAGGGCCTCGTCGAACCGCTCGTACATCCAGACGCTGCACGCAGCGACGCCTTCATGCGCGAGCGCACGCGTCGCAGGGTCGTCTCCCGCCTCGTCGACGACCTGGAGGAAGAGGTCTCGCGCCTCGCCAGGCGACTCGTACAGGCGGATCCGGGCAAGAACGGCAAGGGCCTTGGCCCGCTCAGGAGACGCGTCGAGCGGCGCGATCAGCTCGCGCAGCTGAGCTTCGGCCCGACGTGAGTCGCCGGCCTCGAAGTGCAGGAACGCGGCCTCGACTCCCCGCCGGACCCTATCGCCGGGGCGATCCGTCGGCGTCAGCTCCTCCGCGCGATCGAGCAGAAGCGCAGCGGGGCGCGGCGCGCCGCGCCCCCTCGCGGTATGCGCGGCGTTCTCGAGAGCGGCAGCGACATCCTCGTCGGGCCGGTCGACCGAGGCGGCGAGCTGCCAGGCGCGCGCCTCTGGATCCTCGAGAACATCCGCGAGTCGTGCATGGATCTGGCGCCGACGATGCGCGTCGGCGATCTCGTAGGAGCCAGCCGCGAGGAGGGGATGCGTGAACCGAATCCGCTGGCCGTCCATCTCGACGATTCGCGCCTCGAGCGCCGGCACCAGGCCGTCGGCGGCTGTGACTCCTGACGCGGTCTCCGTGATCGAGAGCGTAGGGTGGGCGTGCATCGAGGCAGCCAGCAGGAAATCGCGACTTTCCGGCGGCAGCGCCAGCAGCCGCCCGTGGACGATGTCGTGCAAGGAGTCCGGCACGGGGATGGGCTGGCCGGCCTCGATCGAGACATCCGAACGCTTCAGCATGCGGACGATCTCGAGGGCAAAGAACGGGTTCCCGCCAGACGCCTGGCGCACCTCTCCGAGGAGAGGCCTCGGCAACGTGACGCCGAGGTGGTCCTGGATCGCGCGGTGCAGGGCTGGCGAGTCGAGTGGCCCCACTCCCAAGTCGATGAAGCGTTCCCCGAGCGATCGCCGCAGCTCGTCGAGCAGAACGCTCTCGAGTCCCGAGCGGCGCGCGAGCAGCATGCCGACCCTCTCGTCCCGAAGCCGCCGAGCCGCATAAGCAAGCGCAGCTGCGGAAGCCTCGTCCAGCCACTGAACGTCGTCGACGGCAACGAGCACCGGACGGGTGCTCGCCAGGCCCCGCAGGGCGTTGAGCACCGCAACACCGGCAGCGTGCGCGTCCGGAGGCGGGCCGTCGACCTCCTCGAGCACAAGCGCACGCCCGAGGGCGGACCGCTGTCCGGCAGGGAGCGGCGCCAGGGCTTCCTCGAGCACGGAATCGAGCACGTCGCCGAGTCCCGAGAAGCTGAGCGTCGTCTCGCTCTCGGCGGGTTGTGCGGCGAGAACGCACACTCCGGCGGCCTCGGCTTCGTCGACGCCGAAGCGCCAGAGCGTCGTCTTCCCCATCCCTGCCTCTCCGTCGAGCACGAGCGTCGAGGCTTCGTCGAAGAGGCCGCCGACGAAGTCGGTGATGGTGGCGAGCTCGACGTCCCGCCCTATGACGGAAGCGGGCATTCGCGAGCCGATCGTACGCCTTGTCACGAACGGCTACCAGACGCCGGTTGGCATGAGGTCTTCGTCGTGCTTGCGGGCAAGCTCACGGTCGACCTCGGCGAGCCTCCCGAGCGGCACGTGCTGGAGCGCGGAAGCGTCCTCGTCGCGCAGCCGAACACGATCCTCCAGCTGAGGAACGCGGGAACGAAGAGCTCGTGCTCTACATCTATGGAGCGCCGCCGCGCAGCGAGGGGCCGACTTCTACCCGGACGTGCCCTGAGGCTCGCGGCCGAGCAGGCCGAACGTCAGCCGGCGCAGCCGCGCACGACGACGAAGATCTTCGGCCTCCGCTTTCCGCAAGCGCTGCGCAGGGCCCTTGAGTAGCACCCGCAATTCGCCGAGGTCGGACCGGATACCCGAGAGCGCGTCGCGCAGGCGCCTGCGCTCCTCATTCGTCATGTTCCTCTTCGCCATCGTCGGCCTCCTGCAAGAGTCTCCCAATCGAGGACGGGTTCGCGTCGCCACCACACCTGATGCGATCGTGAGCAGTTGCGCCCTCGGGCGCAAGATGGCCGTTCGGGACTACGCCGGTGCGGGCTCGGCGACGGTGGCCCCCTCGAACACGAGCTCGCCGTCCGCCGCGTCGACCCGCACGATGTCTCCTTCGGAGAACTCGCCCTCGAGCAGGCGCAGTGCGAGCGGGTTCTCGACGAGCCGTTGGATCGCGCGCTTCAGCGGCCGGGCGCCGTACGCCGGGTCCCAGCCCTCCTCCGCAAGCAGCTCCTTGGCGGCGTCGGTGACCTCGAGCGAGATCCGCCGCTCGGCGAGCCGCTCGCGCAGGCGCGCAAGCTGCAGCTCGACGATCTCGGACAGCTGCTCGCGGCTCAGGGCCTCGAACGTGACGACCTCGTCGACCCGGTTCAGGAACTCGGGCCGGAAGCGGTCACGGAGCTCGTTCGGCGAGCGGATGTTCGACGTCATGATCACGACCGTGTTCCGGAAGTCGACGGTGCGGCCCTGGCCGTCGGTCAGGCGCCCGTCGTCGAGGAGCTGGAGCAGCACGTCGAAGACCTCGGCGTGCGCCTTCTCGATCTCGTCGAGGAGGACGACCGTGTACGGGCGTCGACGGACGGCCTCCGTGAGCTGCCCGCCCTCCTCGTAGCCGACGTAGCCGGGCGGCGCGCCGACGAGCCGGGCGACCGTGTGCCGCTCCTGATACTCGGACATGTCGAGCCGCACCATCGCGCGCTCGTCGTCGAACATGAACTCGGCGAGAGCCCGCGCGAGCTCCGTCTTCCCCACGCCCGTCGGCCCGAGGAAGATGAACGAGCCGATCGGCCGGTTCGGATCCTGGAGACCCGAGCGAGCACGCCGGAGCGCGTTCGCGACCGCTTCGACCGCCTGGTCCTGGCCGACCACCCGCCGGTGCAGCCGCTCCTCCATGCGGACGAGCTTCTCGACCTCACCCTCGAGCAGGCGCGACACGGGGATCCCCGTCCACGAGGAGACGACGGCGGCGATGTCGTCCTCGTCGACCTCCTCCTTGACCATCGGCGTCTCGGTGCGCTCCTCGCGCTCGGCGAGCTCCTTCTCGAGCTCGGGGAGGACCCCGTAGCGGATCTCGGCGACGCGGGCGAGATTCCCGCCGCGCTCCTCGCGCTCGGCCTCCATCCGCAGCTCGTCGATCTGACGCTTGATGTCCCCGACGCGCTGGAGCGCCTCCTTCTCCCTTGCCCAGCGAGCACCGAGCTCGTCGCGCACGCTCTGCGCGTCGGCAAGCTCGCGCTCGAGCGGCTCGCGCACCGCCTCGGCCTCGTTCGCCATGGCCGCCAGCTCGATCTCGAGCTGCCGCACGCGCCGGTCGGCCTCGTCCAGCTCGACCGGCGAGGAGTCGATCTCCATCCGGAGCCGCGACGCCGACTCGTCGACCAGGTCGATCGCCTTGTCGGGGAGGAAGCGGTCGGTGATGTAGCGGTCGGAGAGCACCGCGGAGGCGACGAGGGCCGAGTCGCGGATCTCCACGCCGTGATGCGCCTCGTAGCGCTCCTTCAGTCCGCGGAGGATCGCGATCGTGTCCGCGACCGACGGCTGACCGACGAAGACCGGCTGGAAGCGCCGCTCGAGCGCGGCGTCCTTCTCGATGTGCTTGCGGTACTCGTCGAGCGTCGTCGCCCCGACCGCGCGCAGCTCTCCGCGCGCGAGCATCGGCTTCAAGAGGTTGGCCGCATCGACCGCGCCCTCGGCCGCGCCGGCTCCCACGATGGTGTGCAGCTCGTCGATGAAGAGGACGATCTCGCCGGCCGCGTTCTGGATCTCAGAGAGGACGGCCTTCAGCCGCTCCTCGAACTCGCCGCGGTACTTCGCCC
>JBKPLV010000229.1:0-2636 GCA_046731795.1 Actinomycetota bacterium
TGGCCACCGAGATCGAGCAGGTCCGGGAGCGTGGCTGGGCACAGGCGGTCGGCGAGCGCGAGCCTGGGTTGACCGCGATCGCCGCACCGGTGCGCTCGGCGCGTGGCGAGCTCGAGGCGATCCTCGCGCTGCAGGGCCCGAGCGCGCGCTTCGACGACGCGGCGGTCGGGGAGGCCGTGCCGCTCCTGCTCGAGCGCGCCGATGCGATCTCGCGAGAGCTCGGCTGGAACCGGTAGATGGCGGAGCCGATCGAGCCGCTCGAGCGCCTCTTCGAGGTCGACGGGCTTCCGCGAGCCTCGCTGCCGGCCGAGCTCGCGCGCCTGCACGGCGGCGACCTCGGCCTGCCGGAGGAGTCTCTGTACGCGAACTTCGTGGCGACCCTGGACGGCGCCGTCGCGATCCCCGGAATGCCGAACTCGAACGCGTTCATCGCGGGCGACAGCGACGCCGACCGTTTCCTCATGGGGTTGCTCCGGGCGTTCGCAAACGCCGTCCTCATCGGCGCCGGTGTGCTCCGTGCAAGCCCACGTGGAACCTGGCGTGCCGCCGAGATCTACCCGCCCGCCGCTGGCGCCTATGCCGAGCTGCGCGAGGCGCTCGGCATCGCGGCCACGCCGGAGGTGGCCGTCCTCACCGGACGAGGATCGATCGACCCGGCTCATCCGCTCTTCGCATCGGGCGCGCTCGTGGTGACGAGCGACGAGGGCGCGGCCCGGCTCGACGGGCACCTGCCGGACACGACGACGGTGCTCGTGCTGGGAGAGTCGCCGACGCTCGACCCGAGTTCGGTCGTCACGGCGCTGCGGGAGCGAGGTGCCCGTCGCATCCTCTGCGAGGCGGGGCCGCACACGTTCGGGGAGCTTCTCGCCGCCGACCTCGTGGACGAGCTCTTCCTCACCCGCTCGCCACTCCTCGTCGGGGACGTCGGTGTCGGGAGCCGGCTCGGGCTCGTCGAGGGCTCCGACCTCCGCCCCGCCGGGCGAGACGTCCGCCTGCTGAGCGTGCGCCGCCACGGCTCGCACCTCTTCCAGCGCTACTCCCTCGAACCGGGCAGGGGCTAGGCGGCGGAGCGCGTGAGCCGCTCGCCGAGCGCCCTCACGCTGTCGCGGAGCTCGTCCGGTTGCCGGATCGAGAAGCCGCATCCGAGCCCGGCCAGCACCGTCGCCATCCAGTCGAGCGACCCCACCCGCATCCGCAGCGCCGTCCCCCCGTCCTCGTCCGAGAGCTCGGCGAGCGTCGCCGGAACGCGCCGCGCAGCCTCGTCGACCGGGAGCTCGAGGCGCACCTCCACCTCCCAGCCCCATGGCACGCGCGCGAGCGAGGTGGTTACGTGCGCGACCGCGTCGAACCCGTCCGGAGGCGCATCCGCCGAGTCGGACGTCATGCGCAGGCGCTGCATGCGGTCGACCCGGAACGTCCGCAAGTCGTCGCGCATGTGGTCGTGCGCGGCGAGGTACCAGCGGCCCGCGTGGACGACGAGCCCGTGCGGGCTCACCTCGCGCCGCGTCTGGTCGCCGGAGAAGGCGCGGTAGGTCACGCGCAGGCGGAGCCGCCGCCTGATCGACTCCGCGATCACGAGGACCGTTCCACCGGCCACCGGCGCGCCCTTCCTCGTCGCCGAGGTGAAGTCGAGCGTCGCCTCGAGCGCCTCGACCCGGCGTCGAAGACCGTCCGGCAGGACGCGGTGGATCTTCACCAGCGCTCCCTCGACCGCCTCCGGGGAGCTCGACAGGCCGAGCCGTCCCGCCGCCTGTACGCCGAGCGCGACTGCAACCGCCTCGTCGTCCGTCAGCATCAGGGGCGGCAGCCGATAGCCGGGCCGGATGCGGTAGCCGCCGCCGACGCCGCGCTGACCCTCGACCGGGATGCCGAGCTGTTGCAGCGCCTCGACATAGCGACGGACGGTGCGCGGGTCGATGGTCAACCGATCCGAGATCTCGCGCCCGGTGATGAGCGGCTGCGCCTGGAGGAGCTCGAGGAGCTCGAGGAGTCGTGCGGTCGGTGCGAGCACGGGTCGGAGTCAAGCACACATAGAGGGCTCAATACGCCCTATTTACGAACTAGGGTCGAGGCTCGTACAGCCGTCCTGCAAGGAGGTCTCATGACGAGCGGCAACGCAGTTCTCATGACGTCGAGCGCGCACGACTTCGACTTCTGGTTCGGGAGCTGGAAGGTGCGGAATCGGCGCTTACGCAAGCGACTGTCCGGCTCGGACGAGTGGGAGGAGTTCGATGCGCGGGTGGCGGCCAGGCCGCTACCCGCCGAGCTCGGGAACGAGGACGTGTTCTGCACCGACTACGATGGCGGGCTGGTCGGGATGTCGTTCCGCTTCTTCGATCCGGCCAGTGAGCTCTGGTCGATCTACTGGCACGACAGCCGGCGGCCGGGACTTCTCGATCCTCCCGTCATCGGCTCGTTCGACGGCGACCGCGGACTCTTCCTCGGAGAGGACACGTTCGAAGGGCGCCCGATCCTCGTCCGCTTCATCTGGTCCGGAGTCACCACGCCCACCCCGCGCTGGGAGCAGGCGTTCTCCGACGACGACGGCGAGACGTGGGAGACGAACTGGATCATGGACTTCACGCGGGCCGACGAGGTGACGGCATGAGCGCCGTGGCACAGGCGAGCGTGGCCGC
>JBKPLV010000230.1:0-2486 GCA_046731795.1 Actinomycetota bacterium
GAACACGACCCGGTCGACCCCCATCTCGTGCAGCCACTGCCGGCAGCCACCGCACGGCGACGCGGTGATCGCGGCGACGGCGAAGTCCCCCGGCCGGTATCCCTCGGCCACGGCCCGCGCGAAGGCGGTGCGCTCCGCACAGACGCCGAGCGGGTAGGCGGCGTTCTCGACGTTCACCCCTTCGATGAGACGGCCGTCACGCGCCAGCACGACGCAGCCCACGTTGAAGCTCGAGTACGGCGCGTACGCCCGCGCGGAAGCGGCATCGGCCGCCGCGAGCAGCTCGTCGTCGGTCGGCGGCGCTGCCTGACTCATCCGAACGCCTGGAACAGGAAGAGAGTCACGAGCGCTCCGAGCAAGGCTCCGCTCGCCACCTCCGAGGCCGAGTGCACACCGGTCTCCACACGAGTCTGCGCCACGAGCAAGGCCATGATGAAGGTCACGGAGGAGATGAGGAAGCGCCGGGGCGAATCCTCGAGCAACAGCGTGATGGCCATCCAGCCGGCGAACGCCACCGCGGCGTGCCCTGAGGGCAGGCCGCCGCGGAGCGGCGTGCCGCGGCCGGTGTACGCCTTCAGCGCGATGACGAGGATGACGGTGACCGCGAGCGCGACGAGCGTGAGCTCCGCGGGCGCATCCGACAGCCGCGTGAGAAATCGCGAGCTCCGGGTCGCGACCTCGCCCGAGAACACGAGGTAGCCGACCGCGAGGGCGTTCAGCGCGGCGACGAGCACCGCGCCCGCCGCGATGTCCTTCGCGATCTTCGCGATCGGGTCGAACGAGGTCGACGCGACGTCGACGACCGCCTCGACAGCAGTGTTCACGAGCTCCGCGACGAGGACGAACGTGATGGCGAGAAGGAGGACGGCGAGCTCGAGTTTGGTCGCGCCGAAGCCGATGGCCGCCACGAGCACGGCGACCGCAATGGCGAAGTGGATCCAGAGATTCCGCTGCGTCCTGACCGCGTGCACGATCCCCTCGGCCGCGAAGTTGAAGCTCTGGAAGAGCGACTGGCTGCGCCGGGTCGTCACGTGCCCGCTGGCTCCGTGTACTCCTCCTCCCGCGCTTCCATCTCGTCGCCGTGGTCGTACCCGAGGAGATGCAGCACGCCGTGCACGAGCGGGCGACGCCACTCGTCGCCGACCACCTGCGGGCAGAGGACGACGTCGCCGAGCGCCCGCGGCACCCCGGCCGGGAGCTCGTCGCGTCCGTCGAGCGGGAAGGAGAGGACGTCGGTCGCCTCGTCGATTCCGAGGTGCTCCCGCTTCAGGTCACGCATCTCGTCGCGCCCCACCCAGGTCAGACCGAGCTCGCCCTCGCTCACGCCCTCGCCGGCGAGTACCGCGCGGGCGAGCGCCTCGGCCGGCACGTCCTCCACTGCCACGCCGCTGCGGTTCGTCGACTCGACGACGATCACCGGCGGCGCGCCGTGCCGGTCTCCTCGGCGTGGCGCTTGTACGCCTCGACGATGCGCTGCACGAGCTTGTGGCGCACGACGTCCTCGTTGCCGAACTCGACGAATCCGATGCCGTCGATGCCCGCGAGGATCTGGCGCACCTGGATGAGCCCCGAGGCCTGCTCGCGCGGGAGGTCGATCTGCGTCACGTCGCCGGTCACGACCATCTTGGAGCCGAAGCCCAGCCGCGTCAGGAACATCTGCATCTGCTCGGGCGTCGTGTTCTGGGCCTCGTCGAGGACCACGAAGGAGTCGTTGAGGGTCCGTCCGCGCATGAACGCGAGCGGTGCCACCTCGATCGTGCCCCGCTCCATGTACCCGGCGAGGCGCTCGGGGTCGAGCATGTCGTAGAGCGCGTCGTACAGCGGGCGCAGATACGGGTCGACCTTGGCGAGCATGTCGCCAGGGAGGAAGCCGAGCCGCTCGCCCGCCTCGACCGCGGGTCGCGTGAGGATAAGCCGACCAACTGCTCCCTCCGAGAGCGCCGACACGGCCAGGGCCATCGCGAGGTACGTCTTGCCGGTGCCGGCCGGGCCGATCCCGAACGTCACCGTCGAGCCGCGGATCGCATCGACGTACCGCTTCTGGTTCACCGTCTTCGGGGTGATGTTCTTGCCGCGATGACGCCAGACGACGTCGTCGAAGACCTCGCGCACGTCCTCGGCCTGGTCGAGCGCGGCGAGCACTGCGCCGACGGTGTCGGGCCCGATCTGGTGGCCACCCTCGACGAGTTCCACGAGCTCGTCGACGACCGCGCGCGCGGCGTTGACGTGGTCGTCGTCCCCGCCCAGGGTCAGACGGTTGCCGCGGAGCGCGATCGTGCAGTGGAGCCGCTCGCGGAGCGCGTCGAGGACGCCGTCCTCCACCCCCGCGAGCTCGGCCGCGACCTCATTCGAGACGTCCAGCACCTGTTGCATCGCGACTCAGTCTAGGAAGAGGGGCCGCCGGCCCTGCAGCTACGCGAGCTTCTCTTTGACGAGCTGGCTCACGACCGAGCCGTCCGCGCGACCGGAGACCTGGTGCATGACCC
>JBKPLV010000231.1:0-5788 GCA_046731795.1 Actinomycetota bacterium
CGGGCGAGACCCCGAACCCGTGCATGCGCTGCAACGGGGCGTTTCGCTTCGACGAGCTCGTCGCATTCGCGGAGCGGGCCGGCGCCGACGAGGTGTGGACGGGTCACTACGCGCGGCTCGTCGAGCGGGACGGCCTGCACCTCGTCGCGCGCGCCGCCGACGGGCACAAGGACCAGTCGTACATGCTCGGCGCCGTCGATCCTGCGCTCCTCGAGTGCGTTCGCTTTCCGCTCGGTGAGCAGACGAAGGCGACCACGCGGGCCGAGGCTTCCGCCGCCGGGCTTGCCGCGGCGGGCAGGCCCGAGAGCCAGGAGGCGTGCTTCCTCGGCGGCGACGACTACCGCTCGTTCCTCGAGCGCCAGGGCGTCCGCGCGACGGACGGGCCGATCGTGGACCGCGACGGAACACGCGTCGGAACGCATCGCGGCCATTGGCGTTACACCGCCGGCCAGCGCCGGGGGCTCGGCGTGAACGGCGGGCGGGCGCTCTACGTCCTGCGGACGGAGCGAGAGACGAACACGGTGGTGGTGGGCTCGCGCGAGGAGCTCGCGACGACGTCGGTCGGGGCGCGTGGGCGCCTGTACGTCCCCATCGACGAGGCCGAGGTGAAGGTTCGACATCGCTCCCTACCCGTGCCCGCGCGTGTGTCCGAGACGGGCGAGGGCTTCGTGCTCGACCTCGCCGAGCCCACGTACGGCGTCGCTCGCGGTCAGTTCGCGGTGCTCTACGACGAGGGCGCGGTCGTCGGGGCCGGGGTGATCACGGCCGTTGGCTGAATCGACCATCTAGGATCCCCCGGGATGACGGTGCTCGCGACGTCGGCCGGCGACATCCTCGACTACGCCCTCGCGGCGTTCTTCATCGCGAGCGGCGCCGGCCTCCTCTACCTCTTCATCCGCATGGGCGGGACGTTCGCGAGGCTCTCGTCGTTCGTCAAGGGCTCCGAGCGCGATCTCCTGCCGGTGATCGTGAAGGCGGGCGGCACCGTGGACCGCGTCAACGACCAGCTGGACAAGCTCGATGTCGTCACGGACAGCGCCGTGTCGATGGCGGACAGCGCAGACACGGCCGTCCGGGCCGTGTCGACGGCGATCACGACGCCCGTGAAGAAGGTCAGCGGCTTCGCGTCGGGCGTCTCGCACGGCGTCTCGGCGTTCCGGTCGCGGCGCGACGCGGGGGAGGCGGTCAGGGTCGCGAAGGACGCCGCCGCGCGGCGCGAGAGCGAGCTCGACGAAGAGCTCCGCAACGCAGGGAAGACCGAGCCCGACGCTCCGCCTCCGGCGGCGTAGGCGCGCCGGGCGCCCGCGACCTCGCTCGTAGAATCCAGGGATGCGTACGACGGCCGAGCTGCGCGAGGGATTCCTCGCGTTCTTCGAGGAGCGCGGGCATCTGCGGTGCCCGTCGTACTCGCTCGTCCCCCGCGCTGGGGACGACTCGACGCTCCTGACGACCGCCGGAATGCAGCCGCAGATGCCCTTCTTTCTCGGGCTCGAGCCGCCGCCCGGGCCCCTGACGACCACCTCGCAGAAGGTCTTCCGCACCGTCGACATCGACGAGGTCGGGCTCGACGGTCACCACCTGACCTTCTTCGAGATGCTCGGCAACTTCTCGTTCGGGCAGTACTTCAAGGAAGGCGCGATCGAGTTCGCCCGCGAGTTCGTCCTCGAGCACATGCAGCTCGACTGGGATCGCCTCTGGGTGACGGTGCACGCCGGCGATCCGCAGATGAAGCTCGGACCCGACGAGGTTGCGATCGAGCTGTGGCAGAAGGTCGGCATGCCGGTCGAGCGGATCGTCCCGCTGCCGACGTCCGAGAACTTCTGGTCGGTCGGCGGGCCGGGACCCTGTGGGCCGGACTCGGAGATCTACTGGGACTGGGGCGAGGAGTACGGCTGCGGCGAGCCTGACTGCGCGCCGGCGTGCACCCGGTGCGACCGCTTCCTCGAGTTCTGGAACCTCGTGTTCATGGAGTACGAGCTGCACACGGACGGCACGGTCACTCCGCTCCCGAAGCAGAACATCGACACGGGCCTCGGGCTCGAGCGCGGCGCGGCGATCCTCCAGGACGTCCGGTCCGTCTACGAGACCGACGGCTACCAACGCATCATGGAGTGGATCGCCGCGGAGTCGGGCGTCGCGTACGGCGACTCGGCGACGGCGACGAAGGCGCATCGGATCCTCGCCGATCACGGCCGGGGCATGACGTTCCTCGTCGGCGACGGCGTCATACCTTCCAACGAGGGCCGAGGCTACGTTCTCCGTCGCGTCATCCGGCGAGCCGTCCAGCAGGCACAGCGGATCGGGCTCCACGACGTGCATCGGCTGACCGGCGTCGTCGTCGAGCAGATGGCCGACCCGTACCCCGAGCTGGGCGAGCAGGCTGACGAGATCGAGCGTGTCGTGCGCACGGAGGAGGAGCGCTTCCTGGAGACGCTCGAGCGCGGGCTCAAGCTGTTCGAGGAGCTCTCCTCCGGGGACGCGATAACCGGAGAGCAGGCGTTCACGCTCGCCGCCACGTACGGGTTCCCGCTCGAGCTCACCGTCGAGCTCGCCGAGGAGCGCGGCCAGGCCGTCGACGTCGACGGCTACCACTCCGAGATGCAGCGGCATCGCGAGGTGTCCCGCGCAACCGGCTCGAGCGAGCTCGATCGTGCCGCCGAGTTCGCGCGCGCGGCCGACTTCGCGACCGAGTTCGTCGGCTACACGAAGACGGACGTGCTCACGCAGATCGGCGCGCTGGAGCAGCTCGACGACGATCACTTCCTGGCGAAGCTCCGCGAGTCGCCGTTCTATCCGGCTGGCGGCGGCCAGGTGACGGACGCCGGGACGATCGAGCTCGACGACGGCTCCGGGATCGCGGCCGAGCTCGTGGAGGCGTATCGCCTCGACTCGGACCAGGCGCTCCTCTTCCGCGGCACGGGCTTCGCGGAGGGCGATCGCGTGCGTGCACGCGTCCCGTGGGGCGTCCGCTTCCCGACGATGACGAACCACACGGGCACGCATCTGCTGCACCAGGCGCTGCGGGACGTCCTCGGTGACCACGTGCACCAGGCGGGCTCCGCCGTGCGGCCGGACAAGCTGCGCTTCGACTTCACACACGGCCAGGCGCTCACGGCCGAGGAGCGCGAGGACGTCGAGCGCCGGGTCAACGAGCTCGTGTTCGAGAACCGCCCGGTGAACGTCTTCGAGACGCCGATCGACGAGGCGCGCCGCCTTGGCGCCACGATGCTGTTCGGCGAGAAGTACGGGGACATCGTGCGCGTGGTCGAGGTGCCCGGATACTCGATCGAGCTCTGCGGCGGCACGCACGTCTCCTCGACCGCGGAGATCGGGCCGTTCGTGCTCCTCTCCGAGAGCTCCGTCGGATCCGGCACGCGGCGAGTCGAGGCGGTCACGTCCGGGGCGGCCTGGTCGGTGCTCGACGAGCGCGCCCGGGAGCTGGAGTCGCTGCGGGCGGAGGTCGATCGGCTCCGGAGGGCGCCGAAGGCCGCGGCCGCGGAGTCGCGGGCGGCCGTGCCCGAGCCCGACGTGCGCGTGGAGGCCGGCGTCAACGTCATCGTCCAGCCGCTCCACGGTCTCGATGCGGACGCGCTGCTCGAGCTCTCCGACCGCTACAAGCAGAAACACGCGCCGGCGGCCGTCGTCCTCGGCTCGAGCGAGGACGGGAAGGTGCATCTCGTCGCGAACTTCGACGCGTCGGTTGCCGAGCGCGTGAGCGCGTCGGACGTCGTCCGGGAGGCGGCCGCGATCGTGGGCGGGGGCGGAGGCGGGCGTCCGACGATGGCCCGCGCCGGCGGCAAGGATCCGGAGAAGCTCCCCGACGCGCTCGCCGAGGCCGAGCGCCTGATCGTCGCGGCCCTGTGAGGGTGCTGGCGCTGGACTACGGCGTCGTGCGTACGGGCATCGCCGTCTCGGACGCGACCGGGACGATCGCGACCCCGGTCGGCGTGGTCGAGCGCGCGTCGACGGTGGACGGCCTGGCGCGCCTCCGGGAGTTCGTGCGCGAGCAGGACGTCGAGCGCGTCGTCGTGGGGCTGCCGCTGACGCCGCGGGGCGAGATGGGCGAGCAGGCACGCGAGACGCTCTCCTTCGTCGAGGCGCTGCGCGAGGTGCTCTCCGTGCCGATCGAGCTGTACGACGAGCGGTTCACGACGAAGCTCGCAGCGGGTAGCGGCGGAGCCGCGGACGAGGACGCCCGCGCGGCCGCGTTCCTCCTCGACGGATACCTCCGCCGCGCAGGAGGCGCGTGATGCGGTTCGTCATCGCGTCTCTGGTCGCGCTCGCGGTCCTTGTCGCGAGTGGCTGCGCGAAGGACGAAGAACCGGCCGCCGTCGAGACGACGCCCCCGCTCGAGGTGCTTCGCGTCATCTTCCCGGAGGGATTCACGCGTCGCGAGATGGCGGCTCGTGTCGACGCCGTCCGCCAGATCGCGATCGACCAGCGGCACGTGAGGCCCCGCCTCACGCGAGCCGGCTACCTCGCCGCCAGCGGGTCTGCCGTCCCGCCGCCGGAGTTCAGGAAGGACTGGAAGCTCAGCTCGATCGAGGGCTTCCTCTTCCCTGCGACCTACGAGTTCACGAAGCTCACGTCCTCCGGGCGCCTGGTCGCCGACCAGCTGCGCGCGTTCCGGCGGAGCTGGCGGAAGGTCGACCTGCGCTACGCGCGCTCGAAGAACCTCACGCCGTACGACGTGCTCGTCATCGCGTCGATGATCGAGAAGGAGACGGTGGCGCCCGCGGAGCGGAAGCTCGTCGCGGCCGTCATCTACAACCGGCTCCACAACCGCATGCCGCTCGGGATCGACGCGACCATCCGCTACGGGCGCAACGTCCCGGGAACCGAGCCGCTGAAGCAGTCCGACATCCACAGCAACGATCCGTACAACACGCGAAACCGGCTCGGCCTGCCGCCGACGCCCATCGCCAACCCGGGCCTGGCGTCGATGCGCGCGGCCGCGCGCCCGGCGCACGTCGACTACCTCTACTACGTGCGCGAGCCGGACGGCGTCCATCACTTCTTCACGTCGAGCGAGGCCGCGTTCTGCCAGAAGTCGCTCGAGTACGGCTACGGCGGCTGCTGACCTCGTGGCGCACCAGATCTCCACGAACACGACGCTCGTCGGCCTCCTGCGCTGGCCTGGACGGCAGTCGCTCTCGCCACCGATGCACAACGCCGCGTTCGCGGCGCTCGGAATGGACTGGGCCTACGTCGTGCTCCCTACTCCACCGGAGCTCCTCGGTGACGCGGTGCGCGGCCTCGCGGCGATGGGCTTCGCCGGGGCGAACGTCACGACCCCGCACAAGGTCGCGGTGACTGCCTTGTGCGAGACGGACGAACCGTCCGTCAACACGCTCGTCGTGCGGGAAGGGCGCGTCGAGGGCCACTCCACGGACGCCGCCGTCCTCGAGGGACTGTCCCGGGAGTGGCCGGTCGTGATCGGCGACGGCGGCGTGGCGGCGGCGTTCATGCAGGCGTTGCCGCATGCGCGCCAGTTCGCCCGCCGGGGGACCTGGCCGCCGGACGTCGAGGGCGCAGACCTCGTCGTGAACGCCACGTCGGAACGCGAGGACGTCCTCGTCGAGCTCGGTCCCGACCAGACGCTCGTCGACCTGCCCTACCCGGACACTGCGACCGCAACCGCCGCGCGCACGGCCGGCGCATCCGTCGTCAGCGGGCTCGAGGTGCTGCTCGCGCAAGGGGTGGCCGCGTTCGAGCTCTGGACGGGCGTGCCCGCGCCGGTCGCCGTGATGCGGGCGGCACTAGGCTTGCCCGCGTGACGCTCGATCTC
>JBKPLV010000232.1:0-3876 GCA_046731795.1 Actinomycetota bacterium
CTGGACGGGCTACAACATCTTCCCGATCGCGAGTCTGAGCTCGGTCGATCCGGGCTCGGGCATCCACTTCTGGATCGACCGTGCGCACCATCTCGTGCTGCCGGTGATCGTCCTCATGATCGCGAGCGTCGCGACGTACTCGCGCTTCATGCGCGCCTCGATGCTCGAGGTCGTGAACTCCGACTACGTACGTACGGCCCGGGCCAAGGGCCTCACGGAGCAGCGCGTCACGATGAAGCACGCGTTCCGCAACGCGCTCATCCCGCTCGTCACGCTCGTCGCGCTCAACTTCGGCGCGCTCCTCGGCGGTGCCATCGCGACCGAGACGGTGTTCTCGCTCGACGGCATGGGCCTTTACTACATCAGGGCGCTCGGGCAGAACGACCCCTATCCGGTGATGGCCTGGCTGATGATCACCGCGACGATGATCATCATCTTCAACCTGATCGCCGACATCGCATACGGTTACCTCGATCCACGCGTGCGCTATGACTGAGACCGAACATCCGCACGGGCTGGTGCAATCGGCCGTTCCCGCCGCCGGCGCGGTCGTCGCGTCGGATCCCTCTGCGCCGATCTCGGCCGACGCCGAGCTCGCGTACGAGGCCGGGGTCGAGCTCAAGGCGCGCAGCCAGTGGTCGTACGCGCGCATGCGGTTCTTCCGGCACAAGCTCGCGGTCGTCAGTCTCGCGATCCTGATCTTCTTCGGGATCGTCGCGATCTTCGCGAAGCAGATCGCGCCGTACGGCTTCGACGAGATCGACCTCGAGCACATCGACCCGATCACGGGCCTCGCGCACAAGCCGACGCTCGCCGGCGGGCACATCCTCGGCACCGACCAGCTCGGTCGTGACTCCCTGAGCCGGATCATCTACGGGATCCGCACGTCGCTGTGGGTGGCACTCTTCGTCGCCATCCTCGCGACGGTCATCGGCACCGCGGTCGGCGCACTCGCGGGCTACTACGGCGGCAAGGTCGACAACCTGCTCATGCGCCTCACCGACCTCATCCTCACGCTGCCGGGCGTGGCGGTCCTCCTGGCGGCCGCCGTGTATCTCGGCTCGGACGACTCCGAGATCACCCAGATCAACATCCCGTTCACGGACGCTGCGATCCCGCTGCCCTTCACGATCCCCATCTACCAGCCCATGAAGATCGGGATCATCCTCGCCCTGCTCTTCTGGGTCGGCATCGCACGGGTGGTCCGGGGCCTGTTCCTGTCGCTGCGCGAGAAGGAGTTCGTCGAGGCAGCGAAGGCCGCGGGCGCCAGCGACATACGGATCATCACGCGGCACATCCTCCCGAACTGCGTCGGCCCGATCGTCGTCTTCACGACGCTGCTGGTCGCGGCCGCGATCCTCATCGAGGCGTTCCTCTCCTTCGTCGGCTACGGCATCCAGCCGCCGAACGCCGCGCTCGGAAAGCTCATCGTCGACGGTGAGAGCGAGGGGTTCACGCTGTGGTGGCTCGTCGTCTTCCCGGGCCTCGCGATCTTCCTCATCGCCATGTGCATCAACTTCGTCGGCGACGGCCTTCGCGACGCGCTCGACCCCACGCAGCGGCGCCACCGCTAGCGCTTACCATTCCGAGCTGTGGCTGAACCGATCCTCTCGATCCGCGACCTGACGGTGGAGTTCGGCACCGAGGACGGCGTCGTCAAGGCCGTTACCGGCGTCAGCTACGACCTCCATCCGGGCGAGGTGCTCGGGATCGTCGGCGAGTCCGGGTCTGGGAAGAGCGTGTCGATGCTCTCCGTGCTCGGGCTCATTCCGATGCCGCCCGGCGAGATCACGTCCGGCGAAGCGCTGTACAAGGGCCGCGACCTCGTGAAGATGCCGAAGAAGGAGCTGCGCGACCTCCGCGGCGGCGAGATGGCGATGATCTTCCAGGACCCGATGACGTCGCTGAACCCCGTGTTCACGATCGGCGACCAGATCACCGAGGCGATCGTCACGCATCACCCGGACATGAAGGAGGAGGCGGCGAAGGCGCGCACGATCGAGCTGCTCGAGAGCGTTGGCGTCCCCTTCGCGGAGCGGCGCGTCGACCAGTACCCGCACGAGTTCTCGGGAGGCATGCGCCAGCGCGCCATGATCGCGATGGCGATGGCCAACGACCCGAGCGTGCTCATCGCCGACGAGCCGACCACGGCGCTCGACGTCACGATCCAGGCCCAGATCGTGGAGGTGATCAAAGCGGCGCAGGAACACACGCACGCGGCGATCATCCTCATCACGCACGACCTCGGGCTCATCGCGGAGCTCGCCGACCGTGTCGTGGTCATGTACGGCGGCCGTGTCGTCGAGATCGGAGACGTCTTCACGATCTTCGACTCGCCTCGGCACCCGTACACGATCGGGTTGATGAACAGTCTCGCGCGCGTCGACGCCGACAAGGCGCGCCTCGAGCCGATCCCGGGTCAGCCCCCGAGCCTCATCAGCCTGCCGCCGGGCTGCGCCTTCCATCCTCGGTGCACGCATTCGCAGGGGCGCGCACTCTGCAGGACCGAGATCCCCGCCCTTCGCGGTACCGACGACGCCTCCCCGGATCACCGCGCCGCTTGCCACTTCTCCGAGGAGCTCGCGGGAGTCAAGGCACCTATCGAGGCAGGCGTCGAGGCCGGCTGATGACCGCGACCGAGGAGATGGCGGGCACGTCCGCGACCGGGGCCTCGTCAGCGAGTGGCAACGAGCTGCTGCGCGTCACCGATCTCGTCAAGCACTTCCCGATCAAGTCCGGCTTCTTCCGGCACACCGTCGGTCAGGTTCGCGCCGTCGACGGCGTCTCCCTGAGCATCCGTGCCGGCGAGACGCTCGGCGTCGTCGGCGAGTCGGGGTGCGGCAAGACCACGCTCGGACGCACGATCATGAAGCTCATCGAGCCGACGTCCGGCGAGATCGTCTTCGACGGCGTCGACGTCACGACGTTCAAGCGGAAGCAGATGCGCGCCGTTCGCCGCGACATCCAGATTGTCTTCCAGGACCCGTACGCGTCGCTGAATCCGCGGATGACGGTGCGCGACATCGTGGCCGAGCCGCTCCGCATCCACGGCCTGTACCGGGGCGGCGAGGGGCGACGCCGCGTGGAGGAGCTCCTGCGTACGGTCGGCCTTTCGCCGGAGCACGCGAACCGCTTCCCGCACGAGTTCTCGGGTGGTCAGCGTCAGCGCATCGGCGTCGCGCGCGCGCTCGCGCTGAACCCGAAGATGATGGTGCTCGACGAGCCCGTGTCGGCCCTCGACGTCTCGATCCAGGCTCAGGTCGTCAACCTGCTCGACGAGCTTCAGAACCAGTTCGGGCTCACCTACATGTTCATCGCGCACGACTTGTCGGTCGTGCGGCACGTCTCCGACCGCGTCGCGGTGATGTATCTCGGCAAGGTGATGGAGGTCGGGACGCGCGAGCAGATCTACGGCGCCCCCATGCATCCCTACACGCAGGCGCTCCTCTCTGCTGTTCCCATCGAGTCGCCGACTCAGCGTGGCAAGCGCTCCCGAATCGTGCTCGAGGGCGACGTGCCCAGCCCTGCCAATCCGCCGTCCGGCTGTCGCTTCCGCACGCGCTGCTGGAAGGCCGAGCAGATCTGCGCCGAGCAGGAGCCCGAGCTCGTCCCGCGCGCGGGCGGGCAGCATCCTGTCGCCTGCCACTTCGCCGAGAAACTCAGCCCGCTCGACTTGGCGGAGCAGGCGATGGTTCGCAAGGCGGCTTATGAGGCGAAGCGTGCAGCCGAGAAGCAGACATTGGAATCGCTTCCTTCCGCCGGTAGCTAACTCTCCGCGGTCCGTGTCGTCTCAAGCACCATGACCGCGGTCTATCCGCATTCCGTGTGCGCCCGAGTGCGGGAGCAGGTCTCGCTGGAGCTCGACGGCGAGCTCTC
>JBKPLV010000233.1:0-6842 GCA_046731795.1 Actinomycetota bacterium
CCTTGCCCAGCACCGCACCCTGCAGCCGCGCGCCGTCGACCGTCGTGAACCGCGTGTTCGTCGCGACGCAGGCCTGCCCACGCCCCGCTGATGCGAGGGACGACGTCGCGACCAGGGCGCTGGCCAGCGCGGCCAGGGCGAGGATCGCTCGGAGCACGCTTCCATGATGACGGCCGGGCTACGCTCGCGCCGTGACGACCGAGACCGAGTGGCTCGACGCGATGAGCCCGTGGCCGCGCGACGGCTTCGGCATCGACCGGATGCGGGCGCTCCTCGTCCTGCTCGGCGACCCGCAGCTCGCGTATCCCGCGATCCACGTGGTCGGCACGAACGGCAAGTCGACCGCCACCGTCACGATCGAGCAGCTTCTCCTGTCCGAGGGACTTTCGGTCGGATCGACGATCTCGCCGCACGTTCTGGGCTGGAGCGAGCGCATCCGCCTCGACGGCGAGGAGGCGGACTTCGAGGAGGCCGTCGCCCGCGTCCGGCCCGCCGCGGAAGAGCTCGGCGCGACGCAGTTCGAGGCCGTGACAGCCGCGGCGCTGACGGCCTTCGCGACCGCGCACGTCGACGTCGCGGTGGTGGAGGCGGGGCTCGGTGGCCGCCACGACGCCACGAACGTGCTCCGCACCCGGGTCGTCCTCCTTACCAATGTCGGGCTCGAGCACACGGAGGTGCTCGGCGACACGCTCGAGGAGATCGCGACCGAGAAGCTCGCGGTCGCTCCTCACGACGCAGTCGTCGTGCTCCCCGACGACACGTACGCGCACCTGGTCCCCGGCCGCGAGATCCGCTTCGGCGGCGCCCGCGAGTCCGCGGAGGCGTTCGTGGGGCACGAGATAGCAGCAGAGCCCGGCGTCGTTCTGCCCGGCCGCTTGGAGCGCCGGGACGGCGAGATCCGAGACGGTGCGCACAATCCCGATGGTGCGCGCCACCTGGTGGAGCAGCTCGACCGCGACGACTTCACCGTCGTCGCCTCGATCCTCCGGGACAAGGACGTCGGCGCAATCCTCGCCACGCTTCGTCGTGCGGGTCCCCGCTTCGTCGCGACGACGTCTTCCTCTCTGCGGGCGCTCGGCGCAGTCGACCTCGCCGGGCGTGCGCGGTCGCATTTCGAGCACGTGGAGGTCGTCGACGATCCCGTGGAGGCGGTCGCCCGCGCGCACGAGCTCGGCGAACCGGTGCTCGTGACCGGATCCCTGTACCTGCTCGGCGACCTCGCCCAGGCGGAGCAGCGCTCGCCGTGGCGCGCGTAGCGGAGCGGCTCGCGGTGCTCGCCTTCGCCGCGCTGATCGTCGCCGCGATCATCGGCATCGCCTTTGCCGTCGGCTACGGGGTCGGCAAGCTTCTGCTATGACGGACGCCGTGCCGCTCTCGGTCTCGTTCGAGGATCCCAACTGGACGCTGCTCCGCAACCTCGGGATCGGGCTCGTCGTCGTCCTCTGGCTCGCGACCGCCTACTGGACCTTCAAGGACGCGCGTCGGCGCATCGGGGATCCGTGGCTCGTCGGCCTCGCCACGCTCGTCGGCCTCTTTCCGCCCTTCCTCGGCCCGATCATCTACATGTTCTTCCGGCCGCCCGAGTACCTCCAGGACGCGCGCGAGCGCGAGCTCGAGATCAAGGCGATGGAGGAGCGGCTCGCGCAGCTCGACCAGCGCTGCCCCGTGTGCCGCGCCAAGGTCGAGCCCTCGTACCTCGTCTGCCCGGTCTGCACGACGCGGTTGCGCTCCGCGTGCCCGTCCTGCGGCCAGCCGCTCGAGTCGCTCTGGCAGGTCTGCCCGTACTGCGCGACGGACATCCCGCCGGTACTGCCGTCGCTCGAGGATTTGACGAGCCCACCCCAGCGGAGAGGCCGAGCCGCGACCGATTAGACTCCGCGGCCGCATGGCAGTCGAGCGGACACTCATCCTCGTCAAGCCGGACGCGATGCGGCGGTCCCTGGCCGGGGAGATCCTGCGCCGCTTCGAGGCACGAGGTCTCGAGGTGCGCGCCGCACGACTTGTGAACGTCGACCGCGACCTCGCCGAGCGCCACTACGACGTCCATCGCGAGAAGCCGTTCTTCGGTGAGCTGGTCGACTTCATCAGCTCCGGCTCAACGCTTGCGCTCGTGCTCGAGGGCGAGGGCGCCATCGCGACGTGTCGCAAGACGATCGGGGCGACGAATCCAGCCGACGCGGACCCTGGATCGATCCGCGGCGATCTCGCGCTCTCGATGCCCGACAACCTCGTGCACGGCTCGGACGGGCCGGAGACGGCCGCGGCCGAGATCGAGCTGTGGTTCGGCAATGAGCTCGCCTGAGTATCCGGACTACGTCGCCCGGAACGTCGAGACCTGGACGAAGACAAACACCGAGTTCACGGGGCCGAACGCTCGCTCCGCCTGGGCCAAGGAAGAGCTGGCGCTCGGGGTGTTCGGGCACGAGCAGGTGCGGCGCGATGTCTTCGGCGACGTCACCGGACTCGACGTCGTCGAGCTGGGCTGCGGCACGGCATACGTCTCGGCCTGGTTCGCAAGACGCGGCGCCCGCCCCGTGGGAGTCGATCCCACGCCCGCGCAGCTGGCGACGGCACGCGAGATGCAGACGGAGTTCGGCCTCGAGTTCCCCCTGGTCGAGGGCGTCGCCGAGTCGGTGCCGTTCGCGGACGCGTCCTTCGACCTCGCGATCTCGGAGTACGGCGCGTCGATTTGGGCCGATCCATATCGCTGGATTCCCGAGGCGGCGCGACTCCTGCGGCCCGAGGGCCGGCTGGTCTTCCTGCGAAACTCGCCGCTCTCGATGCTCTGCATGAAGCTCGACGGCGTCGACGAATGCCTGCAGCGTCCTCAGCGCGAGCTGAGCAGGATCGAGTGGCCCGACACGGGCGAGGTTGAGTTCCATCCCGGACACGGCGAGCTCATCGACATCTTGGTTGGCGCCGGCTTCGAGATCGAGCGGCTCATCGAGCTGTTCGCGCCGGAGGACGCGGAGACGCACAGCTACTACAGCTACGTCCCGGCGGAGTGGGCTCAGAAATGGCCCGCGGAGGAGATCTGGGCGGCTCGCAAGCGATCCTGACGCTCGCGTCCACGTCGCCGCAGCGTCGAGCGATCCTCGAGCAGCTCGCGATCCCGTTCGAGGCCGTTGCGCCCCATTACATCGAGCACGATCCGCCCGATGCCGACCCCGAGGAGCTCGTCCGTCGGCACGCGGAGGGGAAGGCGCGCTCCGTCCACGCTCGAGCGCAGATCACGCTCGGCGTCGACACGACCGTCGTCCTCGACGAGCGGATCTATGGCAAGGCGAGCGACGCCGCGGACGCCGCCCACATGCTCGAGGAGCTCTCCGGGCGGACGCACGCCGTCGTCTCGGGCGTCTGTCTCCTCGGAGCCGGAGACGACGTCATCGTCCACGAGCGCACCGACGTCACCTTCCGGCCGCTCTCACGCGACGCCGTCGGCGACTACGTCGCGAGCGGCGAGTGGGAGGGGCGCGCAGGCGCGTACGCCATCCAGGGACTCGGTGGAAGGCTCGTCGAGAGGATCGAGGGCGACTACCTGAACGTGGTCGGGCTCCCCGCCGCACTGCTCGTCTCGATCCTCGAGCGCGCCGCGCCAAAGCTGCTGCAAACACCCAGGTAGACTCCCTGCTCCTCATGGGCTGGTTCAAATCCGTCACCGGGTTCGGAGGTCGCGACATGGCCGTCGATCTCGGCACCGCGAACACGCTCGTCTACGTGCGCGGGCGTGGCATCGTGCTCTCCGAGCCGTCGGTCGTCGCGATCGATCAGCGCACGGGCGAGGTGCACGCGGTCGGCGTCGAGGCGAAGCGGATGCTCGGGCGCACGCCCGGGACCATCTCCGCGATCCGGCCGCTGAAGGACGGTGTCATCGCCGACTTCGACGTCACCGAGCAGATGCTGCGGCACTTCATCCAGAAGGTGCACCAGCACCGCTTCGCGCACCCGCGCGTCGTCGTCTGCGTGCCCTCGGGCGTGACCGGAGTCGAGAAGCGCGCGGTGGAGGAGGCGACGCTCTCGGCCGGCGCGCGTCAGGCGTACCTCATCGAGGAGCCGATGGCCGCCGCGATCGGCGCCGGGCTCCCCGTGGCCGAGCCGACCGGGAACATGATCGTCGACATCGGCGGCGGGACGAGCGAGGTCGCGGTCATCTCGCTGGGCGGCATCGTCGTCTCACAGTCGATGCGCGTTGGCGGTGACGAGATGGACGAGTCGATCGTCAACCACATCAAGAAGGAGTACAAGCTCCTCGTCGGGCAGCAGACGGCGGAGGAGATCAAGCTCGAGATCGGCTCCGCCTACCGGCTGAAGGAGGAGCTGCAGGCCGAGGTTCGCGGCCGCGACATGATGACGGGCCTGCCGAAGACGGTGATCATCTCGTCCGAGGAGATCCGCCGCGCCCTCGACGAGCCGGTAGCTCTCATCATCGACGCGATGAAGTCGACGCTCGACAAGACGCCGCCCGAGCTCGCCGCGGACATCATGGATCGCGGCATCGTGCTCGCTGGGGGTGGGGCGCTCCTGCAGGGGCTCGACGATCGCGTCCGGCACGAGACCCAGATCCCCGTGCACCTCGCCGAGAGCCCCCTCACCTGCGTCGCCGTCGGCTCGGGCCGGAGCCTCGAGGAGTTCGAGGTCATCCACCGCACGAACCGAAGCCGCGCTGCCCGCCGCAACGGGCTGCTTCGTGCGTAAGAGCGGAATCCGCTAGCGCGGCGTTCCGATCACGTAGGGCCCCTAAGCAGGCCCTGCCGCGGCTGGTCGCGGCGACTGACGAACGGAGTGGTCGCGCCTAGACGTTGCGCCTCCGTGAGGGAGGCCCCGCGCCCTGAATCCGCCGTGAAGCCTGGGTACTATGGCTCGCCATGTCCCGGCAGCGCAGCGCGCGATCGGCGGCGCTGGGCCTGACAGTCCGGCGTATCTCGACGACCGTTCCGACCCGTAGCTCCGGACCGCTCAGACGGAGGCTCGTCGTCGGCGTCCTGGTGCTCGCGTCGCTCGTGCTCATCTCGATGTCGTTCCGTTCGGGGGAGAGCGGCCCGCTCACGGGCGTCCAGTCGGCGGGCGCCACGGTGCTCCGCCCGTTCGCTGTCGGGCTCACACGCGTCGCCCAGCCGTTTCGCGACGGCTACGAGTGGGCCGACGGGCTCTTCACCGCCCGCGACGAGGCGGAGAAGCTCCGCGAGGAAAACCGCCTGCTCCGCCAGCAGGCGATCCAGAGTCAGTTCGCGCTGCAGGAGAATCAGTACCTCCGCACGCTGCTCGACTACATCGACGGACCGCGCTTTCCGTCGGACTTCGATCCCGTCGTCGCGGAGGTGACTGGTCGTCCTCCGACCGCGTTCGCCCAGGCGATCGTCATTGCGGCCGGCGCACGCGACGGCGTTCGCCTCAACGATCCGGTCGTGACTCCTGACGGCCTCGTCGGGCTGGTGACGAGCGTCACCTCGAAGCTCGCACGCGTGCAGCTCCTCACTGACGAGGAGGCGGCGGCATCGGCAATCGATCTCAGGACCCGGGCAACGGGAATCGTGCGCCACGCGCGAGGCACGAACGAGACGCTCGTCCTCGACCGTGTGCGCAAGGAGGACGTCATCCAGCGCGGTGACCAGATCGTCACGGCGGGCTGGCGGGCAGGTGCACTGAGCTCGCTCTACCCGAAGGGAATCCCGATCGGCCGGGTCACGAGCTGGGGGTTGACCGACACCGACCTCTTCCAGCAGGTGCAGGTCGACCCGTACGTCGACTTCGGGTCGCTCGACGCAGTCATCGTGCTCGTGCCCAAGGACCGCACCCGGTGACAGCCACAGGCTGGCTGCGGGCGCTCGCGCTCGTGTTCGTCGCTGCGATGCTGCAGGTCGTCGTCGTCTCCTCGATCGTCGTCGGCGGAGGTGCGCCCGACTTCCTGCTGGTCGTCGTCGTCGCGCTCGGGCTCCTGCGCGGCTCGATCCCCGGCGCGGTGCTCGGCTTCGTGGGCGGCCTGATCGTGGATCTCGCAACCCTCGGGACGCTCGGTGTGACCTCGCTCGTCCTCACGCTCGGCGGATTCTGGGCTGGCAGGTACGGGGAGACGACCGGCCGCGGCCGCCGGCTCGCGCCGATCATCGCCGTCGGAGCGATCACGCTCCTCGCGGGCGTGTTCGGGTACGTCCTTCACTACCTCCTCGA
This sequence comes from Actinomycetota bacterium, assembly GCA_046731795.1. Classification (GTDB taxonomy): domain Bacteria; phylum Actinomycetota; class Thermoleophilia; order Gaiellales; family Gaiellaceae; genus GMQP-bins7. The sequence continues at coordinate 6,169 of JBKPLV010000233.1, forward strand.
CGAGGAGGTCGACGCGCGGCAGGCGCTCTTCACCGCGCTTGCTCCGGCGTTCGTCATGAACCTGATCCTCGCGCTGCCGGTCCACCGGCTCGTGCGTGCGATCGTCGGCGAGGAGGCGCGGATCGAGCCGGCGGGCGAGGTCGAGGTCCTCGCCTAGCCGTGACGACCGGTCCCTACCACGAGCAGCGCACGCCGTCCGGGAGATTTCTCCCGCCCGATCCTCGCGTGCGCGAGCCGCACCGCCTGACACCCCAGCTTGCGCTGCGGGTCGCGATTCTCGGTGCGTTCGCGCTCGTCGTGTTCGGCGTCCTCTTCTTCCGACTGTGGTCGTTGCAGGTGCTGTCCGGCAACGCGTACCTGAACGCGGCCCAGTCCAACCAGCTGCGGCTCGTCCGCGTGGAGGCGCCGCGTGGCCCGGTCCTCGATCGGTACGGGCGCGTCGTCGTCAAGAACGTTCCGGGAACCGCAGTGGAGCTCTGGGTCGGCGACATGCCGAAGGAGGGCCGGTACGAGCTCGTGCAGCGGCTTGCCGCCGTTCTCGACGTCAAGCCGCGCAAGCTCGCGCGCGAGGTCGACGCTCGGCACAACGATCCCCTGACGCCGGTCGTGGTGAAGACCGCCGTCGGCGAGGAGCAGGTCGACTACCTGTACGAGCACAAGGCGGACTTCCCCGG
>JBKPLV010000234.1:0-5054 GCA_046731795.1 Actinomycetota bacterium
GCCCCGACCGGCGCCGGCGGCGGAGGCCGGCGAGGCCGCGCTCGCACCCGGCGAGGAGCTGCAGCCGATGACGGCGATGCGCCGAGGCGTGATGGAGCACATGCGGCGCTCGGTCGACACGGCAGCCCACGTCACGAGCGCGATCGAGGTCGACATGGCGCGCGTCGTCGCCCTCCGTGCCAAGCTCAAGCCCGAGCTCGCGACGCAGAAGGTGAACCTCACGTACCTCGCCTTCATCGCCCGCGCCGCGGTCGACACGATCCTCGACTACCCGTGGATCAACGGCGAGATCCGCGGCCAGAGCATCGTCACGCGTCCCTTCGTGAACCTCGGGATCGCGGTCGCGCTGGAAGAGGGCAAGGGCCTCATCGTCCCGGTCATCCGCAACGCGCAAGACCTCAACCTCACGGGCACAGCGCGCTCGATCCAGGACATCGCCGAGCGCGCACGGACGAAGAAGCTCCTGCCCGACGACGTCCAGGGCGGCACCTTCACGATCACCAACCCGGGGAGCTTCGGGACGTTCCACGGGACACCGATCATCAACCAGCCGCAGTCGGCGATCCTCGGCACCTACGCGCTCGTCAAGCGGCCGTGGGTCGTCCAGGACGAGCTCGGCGGCGACGTGATCGCCATCCGGCCGCTCATGAACCTGACGCTCACGTACGACCACCGGCTCGTGGACGGCGCGTACGCGGGAATGTTCCTCCGCGACCTCCGCGACAAGCTCGAGAGCTGGGACGAGGCGGCATACTGAGTTGTGCGCAAGACCGAAATCCGCTCGCGCAGATTTCGGTCGCGCGAAGACCCCTAAAGGCGGCCGCTTCGCGGCCGCGTCGTATCGGCTCCCCGTCGCATGACTCCGCTTCAAGGCAGCTGCCTCTGCGACGGGGTCCGCTTCGAGGTGACGGAGCCGTTCGAGCGTGTCACACAGTGCCACTGCGAGTTCTGCAAGAAGATCTCGGGCGGGTACGGCACCGTGAGCGGGCGCGTACGAACCGATGCGATCCGGATCCTCGAGGGCGAGGAGCTGCTCCGCTCGTTCACGCCGGAAGGTGGCAGCACCAAGACGTTCTGCTCGCGCTGCGGCTCGAATCTGTTCGGCGGAGGCTGGCCCGACGTCGAGATGGCGCCGGTACGCCTGAGCGCGCTCGACTCGCCGTTCGACCGGAAACCGGAGGCGCACACGTTCGTCCGCTCGGTCGCGGCCTGGGAGATCCTCCCGGACGATGGGCTGCCGCGGCACGACACGCGCTTCACCTGAGATGCAGCGAATCGTTCCGTTCATCGGCTACGAGGACGCGGCCGGCGCGATCGAGTGGCTCGGGGAGGCATTCGGCTTCGAGGAGAATCGCTCCGAGCGCCACGAAGAGGGCGGCGTCATCGGACATGCCGAGCTCACGCTCGGTGGCGCCACGATCTACCTCTCGACGCCTGAGGGCTACGTGAGCCCGCGGCGCCTACGCGAGACGTCCGACCTCGCGCGACGGGCATACGACAACCCCTGGGTGATCGACGGCTACTTCGTCGAGGTCGACGACATCGAGGCGCATGCCGAGCGCGCGCGGGGAGCCGGGGCGACGATCCTGCGCGAGCTGGAAGACCCGGGCGTCGGCTTTCGGATCTACACCGCCGAGGATCCCGAGGGCCACCGCTGGATGTTCGGCCAGAGACTGTGAGCAACGACCTCGTCAGCCTGACCGTCGTCTCGAACGAGCTCGAGGCCGAGATGGTCCGGTCGTTGCTCGCCACGGCCGGGATCGAGTCGATGCAGCGCTACACGAACCTCGCCGCCGGCGCGTTCGACGGGATGCCGACGAGCGGCGGCCCGCGGGAGATCCTCGTGCACGCGAGCGACGTCGACGCCGCTCGCGAGCTCATCGAGTCGCAGTAGCCTTCGCCGCATGGCGCGCGGCGCGTACCTGTTCGACCTGGGCCTCGTCCCGTACGGCGAGGCGTTCGAGCTGCAGCGCTCGCTCGCGGGGGCGATCTCTCAGGGCGCGATCCCAGAGACGGTGATCTTCCTCGAGCATCCACCCGTCGTCACGGTCGGGCGTCGCACCGAGACAGACGTCGAGCTCCACATTCCCGAGGGCGCGGAGGTCGAGATCGCCGAGACCGACCGCGGCGGGAAGTCGACGTTCCACGGTCCCGGGCAGCTCGTCTGCTATCCGATCCTCGACCTCGCGAACCACGGCAAGGACGTCAAGCAGTACGTGCGCAACCTGGAGGAGGCGCTGATCCGGACGCTCGGCGCCTTCGAGCTCGGCGGCGTGCGCTACGAAGGCCTCACGGGTGTCTGGATGCCGCCGGGCGAAGGGCAAGGCCCGCGCAAGATCGCGTCGATCGGGGTGCACGTGTCGCGTTGGGTCACGACGCACGGCTATGCGCTCAACGTCGACCTCGACCCAGCGCCGTTCACCGAGTGGATCACGGCGTGCGGGCTCGAGGACGCGCAATTCACGTCCATGGCGCAGGAGCTCGAACGGCCGCTCTCGGTCGGGGAGGTCCGGCCCGCGGCGATCAATGCCGTGGCCGAGGTCTTCGAGCTCGCGTTCGAGGAGCTGCCAGAGGCCGACGTCGGCCTCTGGGCGCAGCCGATCCACGCCTCGCTCGCGACGCGCTAGTCGCCCGGCAGCTGCGCCTTCGCTGTGTGTTGCTCGGCCTGCGCGTCGAGGTGACGCGTCGCGCGCGCGAGATGCCCGCGGGCTGCCCATGCATGAGCTGTCCCGTTGGGCACCTGGCCGTTCCGAAAGTGCTCGGCTGCTACCTGGCAGTGCCCCATGGCGCGCTCGAGCTCCGCAGCCGCCGCTTCGTACTTCTGCGCCGCCTGCTCCAGCTCGTCCTGCGTCACAGGCCGGGGAGCTCCTCGGGACAGGGCACGACTTCGGGCTCCGGCAGCCCCGCGTACGCAACGGCCGGATCGCTGGTCTCGTGCTCGACGCCCGCGCGGTAACGAATCGCGACGTCGTCCACCGGATACCGGATCGCGCGCCCGCGGCGACGGGCCCCGACCGCAAGGACGACACAAGGGCCCGTCCCGACTCCGACGACGACGTGCGCGGTCGACGCAGGGCAATGCACGTAGTCCCAGGTGCGGAGCGGCCGCTCCTCGCCCTCGACCAGGAGAACAGCCTCGCCGGAGAGCACGAGGAACCCCTCCTGAGCGTCCTCGGCGTGGTACATCGCCATGGGCTCTCCCGGACCGAGCACCTCCAACCCGATGCCGAGACCAGCAAAACGGACGTCCGGGCCTTCGAACCGTGTGGACGATCCCGAGCCTGGGAAGGCGAGCCACTCGACGTCGCGCGCGTTCACGACGAACCAGCCCTCACCGGCCGGGACGAGAGCCGCCTCACCGCGCTCCAGCGGGGCCTCGGGAACCACCGTCTCTAGACTACTCGCGATGCAGAAGTCGCTCCCTGTGGCGGAGCGCCCGCGCCGACCCGAGTGGATGAAGGTGCGCGCGCCGAGCGCGAACTCGCGCTACTTCGAGGTCAAGGGCCTCATGCGCGAAGGAGGCCTGCACACGATCTGCGAAGAGGCCCGCTGCCCGAACATCGGCGAATGCTGGGGACGCGGGACCGCGACGTTCCAGATCCTCGGCGACACGTGCACCCGCGCCTGCCGTTACTGCTACGTCCACTCAGGCAAGCCCGACGGGCCGCCCGACCCGCTCGAGCCGCTCCGGCTCGCGCAAGCCGCTGCACAGATGCGGCTCGCGCACGTCGTCGTCACCTCCGTCGACCGCGACGACCTGTCCGACCGAGGCGCCGGCCACTACGCCGCCACGATCCGCGCGATCAAGCGGAAGCTCCCAGCCGCGAAGGTCGAGGTGCTCACGCCTGACTTCCTCGGGGTCGAGGAGGAGGCGCTCGCAATCGTCCTCGGCGCGCGGCCCGAAGTCTTCAACCACAACATCGAGACCGTTCGTCGCCTCCATGCCCGGATGCGCGGGGCGAAGGCCAGCTACGAGAAGGCACTCTGGTTGCTCGGGCGGGCGAAGGAGGTCGCGGACTACCCGCTGCTGACGAAGTCCGGGATCATCGTCGGCCTCGGCGAGACGAACGACGAGGTCGTCGACACTATGCGCGACCTCCGCGAGCACGGCGTGGACGTCGTGACCATCGGCCAGTACCTGCAGCCGTCGCCGAAGCACGCGAAGATCGACCGCTGGGTGCATCCGGACGAGTTCCGCTGGTTCCGCGAGCAGGGCGAGGCGCTCGGGTTCGGCTCCGTCTTCTCCGGGCCGCTCGTTCGCTCGTCGTACCGTGCGGACGAGCAGCGCCACGCCGCCGAGACCGGGCGCGGCGCCGTCGCCTACTGAGCTACGAGCCTCGAATCGTCACGCGGCGGGTGAGCACCTCGCCGTTGATGTCGTTGAGGTCGAACGTGACCACGTAGGAGGCCTTCCTCGAGACCGTGAAACCGTCGAGGCGGACCGTGACGGTGCAGTTCGACTGCAACGGCGCTGCCGCCTGACCGACGTCGACCAACCTCGCACCGATCCTTGCCCGCCACATCGCGCCCACCCTCGCACCCGAGCTGTCGACGACGCAGAACCGGCGTGCGTAGAGCGTCACGACCGGCGACCTCGTACCCCGCCGGAGCGAGAGCTCCGCGTTGCGCGCATCGAGCGGCTTCGCCGCCGCAGCGAACCGCGAGGGCGACGATCCCTTGGTGGCGCCGGTGCGCGTGTAGAGGCCCGAGTCCCATGGCTGACCCTGGTCGTCCTGGTAGACGAACCAGATGAACATGTCCACGAACGGGTACGAGCGCGCGATCGAGATCGCCTGACGCACGAAGGCTCCCTGGGTCGCGTACGAGACCCCGAAGGCGTCCTGCGGTCTCGTCTCGTGCCCGTACTCGGTGACCCAGATCGGGACGCTCTTGCGACGGAACAGCTGCGTGAGACGCTGCTCCAGCTCGGGCAGCGAGCCGAGCGTGACGTTCGGCCAGCGAACCTTCTGCGTAGGCTTCAGGTTCGGCCGGAACGGATACGGGTGGTGTGCATAGGCGTCGAACTTCAGGCGGGGGTTGGCCTTTGCCAGCTC
>JBKPLV010000235.1:0-1132 GCA_046731795.1 Actinomycetota bacterium
CCGTACGCCTCCTCGGCTCCGGCGAAGTCGCCGCGCCGGCGCCGAATCTCGCCGACCTCGTAGTGCCCGAACGCGGTGATCGAGCGGTCGAAGTCGTGGAGCTCCTCGCAGGCGGCCAGCGCCTGCGCCTCCGCAGCCGACCAGTCGCCCCGGATTCGGAGCACCTCGGCGCGATGGATGCGGCACGCGCCCGGGAAGCCGGAGACGTCGAGCTGGTCGCAGAAGCGGTTCGCGGTCTCGGTCCACTCCGCTGCGCGGCGGACATCCCCGAGGTCCTGACAGGAGCTGATGGTGATGCAGTAGACGAGCCCGGCGGAGTGCGCGCGCAGGTCGCCGCACATCGCGGACGCCGTCGCCTCGTCGAGGAGCGCGAGCCCTTGGTCGATCTTCCCGCTCTTGATGAGGGCCCGGCCCTTTCCGGAGAGGGCGAGCATCTGGACGTCCCGGTCCCCGACCCGCTTCGCGAGCGCCCAGGTCTCGTCGAAGAGCGAGACGGCTCGGTCGTAGTCGCCCTCGGCGAACATCGTCTTGTACGCATGGACGAGGAGAAGCCGGCCGTGCTCGGGCGCCTCGGGAAGGTCCTCGAGCAGGCGCTCTGCATTCGCGAGCCAGCCCCCGGCGACGGCGAACGAGCCGCGCGCCTCGTTGTCCCAGGAGAGCATCAGCGCCAGGCGGGCAGCACCGCGCTCGTCACCTGCGCCCGTGTACGCGGAGTACGCACGCTCGCGGAGCGCGATCGCCTCGTCGAGCTTGCCGCTCCACCAGGCCGCCTCCCCGTAGTTCTCGAGGTCGGAGGGCGTCAGCTCGGGCTCGTCGACCTCGGTGAACGCGCCATAGGCGGCGCGCCAGGCCTGCCGCCCTGCGGCGGACCTAGCTTCGGCGAGCGCGTCGATGACTTGGGACATCTCGGGAATTGTCGCCTCGTCAGGCCGACTCGGCAATGCGGCTCGCCCCACCGCGCCCCGCGAGCTCCTCGCGAACGCGCGGGGCGACCTCGCGGCCGAGGAGCTCGATCGAGCGGAGGATCCCCGCGTGCGGGATGCCGCCGATCGTGAACTGCAGCAGGAAGCGGTCGTGTCGGAAGACCTCGTGCTGGAAGAGGATCTTCTCGACCACGTCCTCGGGCGTGCCC
>JBKPLV010000236.1:0-16025 GCA_046731795.1 Actinomycetota bacterium
CTACCTCGTCGCTGCGGCCGTGGCCGCGATCGTGACGGCCGCGAACGCAAGCCAAGGCGCGTACTTCTCGCAGTCCTGGGGCTGGGTCGCGCTCGCGTTCCTCGTGCCGACGTCGATCCTCCTGATCCTCGATCAGGTCACTGCACCCGGACGCCTACGGGTGGGCTTCGCCGGCCTCATGGTCGCCTTGGGGATCTGGATCGCGCTGTCCGCTACCTGGTCCATCAGCTCCGCGGCGTCGGTGCGGGAGGTCGAGCGAATGCTCGTGTACGTTGCGCTTGCGCTCGCTGTCGCCCTCGTGCTCAGGCGAGGCGACGGGCCCGCCGTGCTCTCCGGCGCAGCGCTCGGTGTGTCCCTGATCTGCGCCTACGCGCTTGCCACGCGACTTCTCCCCGAGCGCTTCGACACCTACGACGATCCAAGCCACCCGAACCGGCTCGCCGTGCCCCTTGGGTACTGGAACTCGCTTGGGCTGCTCGCCGCCATTGGGCTTCTCATGGTTCTCGGGTTCGTCGCGCACGCGAGGCGCGCTCCCTTCGCGCTCGCGAGTGCCGCGGCGATCCCGATCATCGGCACCACGCTGTATTTCACGTTCTCGCGAGGCGGGTGGGTAGCGCTTGCGCTCGGCTTCGTCGCTGCGGTTGCGCTCGATCCGCGGCGCATCCGCCTCTTGTGGACGTCCCTCCTCGTGGTCGCGCCCGCGGCTGCGGCTATCGGATACGCGGCGAGGTTCGACGCACTGACGACGGAGGATGTGCCCGCGGCAGCAGCGGGGCGCGCCGGGCACCGCGTCGCCGTCGTCGTGTGCTTCGCGATCGTCGCGTCTGTGCTCGCGGCCTTGGTGGCACGCGAAGTCGCACGCTCTTTCGACGTGTCAGCGCAGGGTCGGCGCCGCTTCGCGGTCGCCGTTGCGTTGTGCGTGATCCTTGCCGTGATCGGCGCGCTCGCCGCAGCAGGCGGGCCGGTCGCGGCGTTCGACGGCATCGAGAGCCGGTTCAATGCCGACCCGAGTGTTAGCGGCGCGCATCTCAACGAGCGCCTCTTCAGCACCTCCGGTACGGGGCGGAGCGAGCAGGTTCGCGTCGCATGGAACGCTGGCCGCGAGCATCTCGTCGTCGGCAACGGCTCTGGGACCTTCGAGTACATCTGGTACGAGAAACGGCCGGCGCCCCGAGTCGTACGAGATGCACACTCGCTCTATGTGGAGACATTCGCAGAGCTCGGGATCGTTGGACTCGCGGTGCTCGTCACAATGCTGCTCGTCCTCGTCGCCGGTGCAATCCGAGCACGGCGGATGCGGTTCACGGGGGCGGCGTTCGGGGCGTTAATCGCCTGGACGATCGCGGCCGGTGCAGACTGGCACTGGGAGATGGTCGGCGTGACCCTCACGGCTCTCCTCGTCGGCGCAGTCGGGCCCGTAACCGCCGAGCGAGCGGCGCCGTCACCGCTTCGCCGCCCATCACGCATCGCGCTGATCGGTGCCGGTGTTGTCCTCAGCGTCTGCGCGACCTGGAGCCTTGTCGGCAATCAGGCCCTCTTCGCCGGTCAGGATGCACTCGCGCGCAGGAACTGGGCGGACGCCCGTAGTGATGCCCGACGTGCCCGGGCACTCCTTTTCTGGTCCGCCGAGCCGGAGCTCGTCCTCGGGGACGCGGACGCGGGTCTCGGCGATCGCCGAGGCGCGCTTCGGGAGTACCGCGACGCCGTCGTGACCGACCCACGCAGCTGGGTCGCCTGGCTACGGCTCGCGCAGGTCGCGCGCGGTGAAGAGCGCGCGAACGCCTACCGGCGCGTGCGCCAGCTCAACCCTCGCGAGGAGGGCCTCCCGGGCGCGTGACTTCCGAACCGGACTAGCTCTTGCGCTGCTCGCGCCGCCTGAGCACGAGCCCGCCTGCGACGAGGCCGCCACCCACGACGACGACGCCCAGGAGCGAGAGTCCGGTGTTCGGAAGCGCGTCGCTCTCGCCCGCGACCGAGGCGGTGTCCCCGCCGGCCGTGGCCGAGACCTTCACGCCCTTGACCTTGGTGCCGTACTGGTCCGTGGCCGAGGAGGGCGACTGCGCGTACGCGGCCCCACCCAGCGCCAGGAACAGCCCGACGATCAACACGATGTATGCGGCCGCGAAGACGAACGCGGACGAACGACCTCTACCCATTCCTCAACCTCCCAGACGGAGCATACCCACGAGCTGTCCTTTTTCAACACTGGCCCTTGGTCTAGGTGTGACCCGCGCGTCACGGACGCACGCCCAGAGTGACCTCCACGGTGCGACGCGCGTCGCCGCGGACGACGACGAGGGTCACCTCGTCTCCCGGGCGGTGCGCATCGACGGCGCTCTGCAACGCCACCGGCGACGTGACCTTCTCGCCGCCGAACTCGACGACGATGTCGCCGCCCGTCGGCTGGCGCTGCCCGTCGACGAGCGTAGTCCCCGTCGCTGGCTTCAGGCCCGCGTCGTCGGCTGGGGAGTCTTGAACGACCTCGGTCACCGCCAGCCCATTCGGCACCGCCGCCATGCGGATCCCGAGGAACGCGTGCTCGACCTCGCCGTTCGCGATGAGCTGGTCGACGATCGAGCGGACGGTGTTCGCGGGTATCGCGAAGCCGACACCGTCCGATCCACCGGACTCGCTCTCGATCTGGGCGTTGACGCCGATCACGCGTCCGCGTCGATCGAGAAGCGGACCGCCGGAGTTGCCGTGGTTGATCGCTGCGTCGGTCTGGATCGTGTCGGTGATGGTGTAGGTGTTGGGTGCGGTCATCTGGCGATGGAGCGCGCTGACGATGCCGCTCGTGACCGTTCCCTCGAGCCCGAACGGGCTGCCCAGGGCGAGCACGGGATCGCCGACGCGCACCGCGCTCGAGCTCGAGAGCCGCAGCGGCTCGAACAGCGAGCGCCGCCCGTCGACGTGCAGGACGGCGAGATCAGTGGACGGATCCGTCCCAACGAGCGTTGCGGGCCGCTCGGCGCCGTTCCAGAAGCTCACGGAGATCGACGACGCGCCCGCGACGACGTGCTGGTTGGTGACGACATGGCCGTCGCGGTCGTAGACGAACCCAGAGCCCTGGGCGCCGCCCGAGCCGAGGCCGCCTCTCGCAGCGATCTCGACGACCGCCTTCGAGGCGCGGTCGTAGATGTCGCCGATGGGAAGCTCGTTCGCAGCGACGGGGCTCGATCCCTCGACCGTCACTTGCCTGACGATCCTCGTCGAGCCGTCGTCGACGAGGGCGATGGCCACCGCGCCGAGGCCGATCCCCAGCACGAGCGCGGCTGCGAGTCCGGCAAGGACGAGTCTGGTCCGTGGTCGTTCGGTCACGATCCCTCGGCACCCAGTCTCGCCCAAACCGTCGGGGGCACGGCTGAATCTGCGGTAAGCGGGGGCTAAGAAGTCGCTAAGACCCCGGCTCTCGGCTTCTGCCCGTGCGCACAATTCGGCCGGAGATGAAGATTCTCGTAGTCGACGACGAACGCGCCGTGCGCGAGTCGCTTCGTCGTGCCCTCGAGCTCGAGGGGTACGACGTCGACCTCGCCGAGCACGGCGAGGAGGCGCTCGAACGGTTCACCGACCAGGCCGGCGGGGATGCGGACGCCGTCATCCTCGACGTCCTCATGCCCGGAATCGACGGGCTCGAGGTGTGCCGGCGGCTCCGGGCGCAGCACAACAGCGTGCCCGTGCTGATGCTGACGGCTCGTGCAGAGGTCGACAGCCGCGTCGCAGGGCTCGACGCCGGCGCCGACGACTACCTCCCCAAGCCGTTCGCGCTTGCCGAGCTCCTCGCTCGGCTGCGCGCTCTGCTGCGTCGCGCCGGGAACGGCGACGAGGCCGGAGACGTCCTCCGCTTCTCCGACCTCGAGCTGGATCTCGGCACCCGCGAGGTGCGGCGGGGCTCGAGGCGGATCGAGCTCACGCGAACCGAGTTCGCCCTGCTCGAGCTCTTCCTGCGCAACCCGCGCCAGGTGCTGACGCGATCGATCATCTTCGAGCGGGTATGGGGCTACGACTTCGGTCCGACCTCGAACTCGTTGGACGTCTACATCGGGTACCTCCGCCGCAAGACGGAGGCGAACGGCGCGCCGCGGCTGATCCACACGATCCGTGGCGTCGGCTACGCGCTGCGCGAGGGCTGAGGTGAGCTTCCGCGCACGCATCGCGGTCGGGTCGGCGGCGGCAGTCGCTCTGTCGATCGTCGCCGCGTCGATCCTCGTCTACGTCATCGCGCGCGACCAGTTGCGCGCGCCCGTGGATGCAGCGCTCCGCGATCGGGCCGCCGAGATCTCGGTCCAACCGATTCAGATCATCCAGACGCCCGACGGTACGAAGTACCTCGCGCTGCGACCGGAGTTCGGAGAGGCCCGGGGTTACGTCCAGCTCGTCCAGTCCAACGGTGACGTGATCGTCCCGGCGCGCCAGGACGTCCGTGTCCCCGTCGACGAGGACGTGCTGAGTGTCGCGGACGGACGCGATGCCGCCTACTGGAAGGACGTCACCGTCGACGGCACGCATCTCCGCGTCTTCACCTTCGCCTACGGGCCGAACGCGGCGGTCCAGGTCTCGCGTCCCCTCACGGAGGTCGAGCAGTCGCTCAACCGGATCGGGATCTACCTCATACTCGTGGCCCTGGGCGGGATCGTGATCGCTGCCGGGCTGGGCCTGGTCGTCGCGCGCACTGCGCTGACCCCGGTCACACGCCTTACGACGACCGTGGAACGCGTCACCGAGACGCAGGATCTGTCCGAGCGAATCGAGGTCGACGGGAAGGACGAGCTGAGCCGACTGGCCGCGAGCTTCAATACCATGCTGGCCGCGCTCGAGGAGTCGACGCGCGCACAGCGGCAGCTCGTCGCGGATGCGTCGCACGAGCTGCGTACGCCGCTCACGAGCGTCCGGACGAACATCGAAGTGCTCGCGGGCGATCGCACGCTTCCGCCGGGGGAACGGCGCCGGCTCCTCTCTGACGTCGTCGAGCAGCTCGGCGAGATGACGACGCTCATCTCGGAGCTCATCGAGCTCGCGCGCGCGGAGCGGCAGCAGGTCGGTGACCCGCCCGAGGACGTGCGGCTCGACCTGCTGGTGTCCGACGCCGTGGAGCGCGCGCGACGCAACCGGCCCGAGGTCGCGTACGTCGTCGATCTCGAGCCGACGACCGTCCAGGGCGTTCCAGTGAACATCGAGCGCGCGGTCGGCAACCTTCTCGACAACGCCGCCAAGTGGAGCCCGCCCGGCGCGGAGGTCGAGGTGGACGTACGCGACGGCCAGCTCGTGGTTCGCGATCACGGTCCGGGGATTCCCGACGAGGATCTGCCCTACGTCTTCGACCGCTTCTACCGAGCACGCGCAGCGCGTGGGATGCCGGGATCCGGGCTCGGACTCGCAATCGTGCGGCAGGTCGCCGAATCGCACGGTGGCGACGTCGTCGCGGAGCACGCGGAGGGCGGCGGCACGCGGATGGTCCTGACGCTCGGGGCGACCGACCGGACGGCAGTCGCCGGCGCCGCTTCTTAGCGACGTCTTAGCCGTCGCTCACGCGCCTTTCAGCTCGCGGCGCTTCTCTCTGCGCCATGTTCTTCCTCACGTACATCCTCTCGGAGCTCCGCCGGCGAAGCGGGCGGACGATCCTCACGGCGCTCGGACTGGGTCTCGGAGTCGGCCTCGTCGTGACGGTGAGCGCGTTGTCCACCGGGCTCGACCAGGCGCAGGCGAAGATCCTCGAGCCACTCACCGGGGTGGGCACGGACATGTCCGTGACTCGCCCCATCGACTTCTCGCCGTCCGACGACGGCGGCTTCCCGCAGCTCTCCGACCAGGAGCGTGAGCAGCTCCAGAAGGAGAATGGCGGAGGCCGGTTCGGCCTACGGGACCTCGGCAAGCCCGGATCGCACTTCTCACGCGACGACTTCGTATCGACCGCGCAGCTTTCCTTCGCGGCGAGCCAGGTGCAGCGGATCGCGAAGCTCGACGACGTCGAGGCGGCGGCCGGTGGGCTGACGCTCAACTCGATCCATCTCGAGGGCACCGTTCCGATGGAGACCGATCAGCCGAGCGGGCCGCAGACCTTCCAGAACGGCCAGGGCGGACCGCAGGTCCAGGTCGGCCCGCGCAGCGTCAACGCGACGTCGCTAAGCGTCTCCGGCGTCGACGAGACGCAGCGGGCGCTCGGGGCGATCACGCCCGGCCAGGTGTCCTCGGGGCGCTACTTCAAGGCGGGTGCCGCGAGGGAGGCGATCCTGAACGAGAGCTACGCGAGTCGCGAGAACCTCGCCGTCGGCGACACGCTCAAGCTCGGCGGGAAGACCTTCACCGTCGTCGGGATCGCGAAGACGCCCCTTGGCGGCGAGTCGTCGGACGTCTACGTGAAGCTCTCGCAGTTGCAGGCCCTCTCGGACCGCGCCGGGCGAGTCAACACGGTCTACGTGCGGGCGGAGAGCGCAGACGACGTCGACGCCGTCGCGAGCTCGATCGAGCAGACGCTCGACGGCGCGTCGGTGACGACGGCCTCCGATCTCGCCTCCCGTGTCTCGGGCACGCTCGTCGATGCGAAGAACCTGGCCGGCTCCCTGGGCAAGGCGCTCGTCATCGTCGGCCTGCTCGCGGCGTTCCTCATCGCGAGCCTCCTCACGCTGTCGTCGGTGACGAAGCGGGTCCGCGAGCTCGGCACGCTGAAGGCGCTCGGCTGGTCGCAGCGGCTCGTCGTTCGCCAGGTGACCGGTGAGTCGCTCGTCCAGGGTCTGCTCGGGGGCGCGGTCGGCGTCGTCGTGGGCATCGCCGGCGCGCTTGCGATCACCGCCTTCGGGCCGACGCTGCAGGCGACGGTGGGCGAGGCGGCCGACGACGGTGGGCCCAGGTTCCTCGGGCCGTTCGGCCAGGGCGCGGTGTCGACGCCGGCGACGGACGTCGCGCTCGACGCACCCGTCAGCGCGTCGATGGTGCTGTGGGCGGTCGGGCTCGCCGTGCTCGGCGGCCTCGTCGCCGGCGCTGTTGGGAGCCTTCGCGCGTCCCGGCTCCGCCCCGCCGACGCCCTTCGTCACATCGACTGAGCCAAGGAGGCTGCTGCACGTGACCACCACATCCGCAACCGCCCCGGTGTACGAGCTGCGAGGCGTCTCACGGACGTACACCCTCGGTGGCGTTCACGTGAACGCGGTCCGCGACGTCGATCTGAGGATCGGGGCCGGAGAGTCGATCGCGATCGTCGGTCCGAGCGGCTCCGGCAAGACCACCCTGCTGCAGCTGCTCGGCGCGCTCGACCGTCCGAGCGAGGGCGAGCTGCACTTCGAAGGCAGGGACATCGCCCGTCTCGGCGACCGCGAGCTCTCGAAGCTCAGGCTCGGGGCGCTCGGCTTCGTGTTCCAGCAGTTCAACCTCATCCCGACGCTGACCGCGGCACAGAACGTCGAGGTCGCGCTCGCCCCGACGTCCGCGTCGCACGACGACCGGCGCGCCCGCGTCGTCGAGCTCCTGGCCTCGGTCGGGCTCGCCGAGCGAGCAGACCACGTCCCCGGCAAGCTCTCGGGCGGCGAGCAGCAGCGCGTTGCGATCGCACGAGCGCTCGCGAACGACCCGCACGTCCTCCTGGCCGATGAGCCGACCGGGAACCTCGACTCGACCACCGGATCCGAGATCATCGACCTCCTGCTCTCGCTGTCGGGCGACGACGAACGGCGAACCGTCGTCCTCGTGACCCACGACAACGACGTCGCGTCGCGCGCCGAGCGCGTCGTCCGCATGCGGGACGGGCGTCTCGTCCGAGGCGGCGACGCGCCCGCCGGCGAGCCTGCCCTCGTCGGATCTTCTTAGCCTGCTCTCACGGCGCTCTTAGTCGACGATGGTCAGATGGCGGTCATGACGCGAGGGAGGAAGCTCACCGTCGCCGGCGCCGCAGGAGTCGCCGTGTTCCTTGCCGTCGGGCTCGGCGCGGCCGGTGCGGTGGCCGCCTCGCGGGTCCTGTCGTCGAACGACGAGAGCCAGGCGGTCATCGACGATGCTGCGGCACAGCTGGGCGTGCAGCCGTCGGAGCTTTCAGATGCATTGAAGACGGCGCTCGAGAACCGCATCGACGACGCAGTCGATGCCGGCCTGCTGACGGAAGAGCAGGCCAAGCAGCTCAAGGATCGGATGGACTCGGGCGGGTACCCGTTCCTGTTCGCGCCTCTCTTGGGGATGCGCGGGCGCGATTTCGGAGACGCAGGCTTCGGCCTCCATGCCGACATCCTCGGAACCGCGGCGACGTACCTCGGGATGAGCGAGGACGAGCTGCGCGAGGCGCTCGACGGCAAGACGCTCACGGAGGTTGCGAAGGACAAGGGCAAGAGCGTCTCAGGTCTGGTGGCGGCACTCGTCGCGGCCGAGGAGAAGCGGATCGACGAGGCGGTTGCCGACGGACGGATCACGAAGGCCCAGGCGACCGAGATCAAGTCACGACTGCACGATCGGATGCAGGCGCTTGTCGACGGCGAGCTCCACGGATTCCGCGACTGCCCGCACGCGCGCATGTGGCCGGGTTCCGGCTTCCCGCGCGGGCCACCAAGCGTCTTCGGCCCGCGCGCATGAGTCTGCGCAGCGACCGGCTTGCGGGAGAGCTGCGTAGCGAGCACAGGCAGGCATCGAGACGGGGTCAGGCGACGTGCCTGGCCCCGTCGCATTGAACCACCTCACTCCTTGGACAGAGTGGTCAGCTGTCGCTCGAGGAAGCGCCGCTCGGCCTCGGAGTGGACGAGCTCGAGCGCGCGGATGTACTCCTCGCGCGCCTCGTCCACACGGTCGAGCCGTCGCAACAACTCGGCACGCGTCGCATGCAGGTAGTGGTAGCCGGCGAGCTCGAGACGCTCCGCGAGCTCGAGCGCGGCTTCGACGTCTCCCGCCTCGGCAAGCGCAGCCGCGTGATTCAGCTCCGCTACCGGCGAGCCGGTCACGCGTGCGAGTTCGCCCGAGAGCGCGGCGATCTGCCTCCAGTCGCGAGGCTCGTCCACGTGGAGAGCCGTGATTGCCGCCTGGAGGACGTAGACGCCGCGGCCGCCCAGCGCGAGCGCCCGCTCGAGCGTCTGGCGGCCCTCGGCGATCTCGTCCAGATCCCAGAGCGTGCGGTCCTGGTCGCGGAGGAGGACGATCTCGCCGTTCGCGAAGCGCGCGTCCCGTCGCGCGTCGTTCAGGAGCATCAGCGAAACCAGTCCGTGCACTTCCGGCTCATCCGGCATCAGCTCCGCGAGCGCGCGTCCCAGCCGGATGGCCTCCGCCGCGAGGTCGGCGCGACCGCCGTAGCCCTCGTTGAAGATGAGGTACACGACTGCCAGGACGGCTGCGAGCCGGTCCGGAAGCTGATGGGGCGGCGGCACGCGGAACGGAATGCCGGCGGCCTTGATCTTCCGCTTCGCACGTACGAGCCTTTTGGCCATCGTCGCCTCTGGCACGAGGAAGGCGCGGGCGATCTCACCAACGTCGAGGCCGCCCAGTGCCCGGAGGGTGAGCGCAACCTGGGCGTCGACGCCGAGCGCCGGGTGACAGCACGTGAAGAGGAGCTCGAGCCGCTCGTCTGGAATCGTCGTCTCGTCCACCTCGTCCTCCACGGCCTCGGGTACCTCGAGCAGTCGCGTCTTCGCGGCAAGCGTGCGCTCGCGGCGGATTCGGTCGATCGCGCGGTTGCGCGCCGTCGTCAGCAGCCACGCCCGCGGGTTGGCGGGCACGCCCTCTCGCGGCCACCGCTCCGCCGCGATTGCGAAGGCCTCCTGGGCTGCCTCCTCGGCGAGGTCGAAGTCGCCGAGGAAGCCGACGAGCCCGGCCAGGACGCGTCCCCATTCCTCCCGGAAAAGCCTCGCGAGCTGTGCGGCTGCGGTTCCGCGGTCAAGCGGATCCGCAGCCTGCGAGTCCCGGGTTGCATCGGCTTTCCGGTCTTCCTCGCTCACGCAGCCCCTCTGACTCTCACCACTCCTTCAGCGGACGCACCTCGATCGCCCCGCCCAACCGGGCCGCGGGAATGCGGGCGGCGAGCGCGATGGCCGCGTCGAGGTCGTCGGCGTCGTAGAACAAGTAGCCGCCGAGGGCTTCCTTCAGCGAGACGAACGGGCCGTCGGTCGTCAGCGTCGCACCGTCCTCGACGCGAACCGTGGTCGCCGCCTCGGGCGACTCGAGCCAGACGCCGGGCGTGACGCCTGCCGTCTCGTTGATCGCCTGGTAGTCGGCGGGGATCGCGGCCTTCTCGTCGTCGGAGAGCGCGTCCCACTCGGGCGTTCCCGGCAGCGGCGTCGTCCCGTGGTGGATCAGCAGCATGTACTTCATCGTTGCCTCCTCTCGTGAACGGTGGTCGCCTCAGAGACGAACGACGCGACGACGAAAGGACACGGTCCGCAAAATCGTCAGAGTGGCTTGCGGGCGGTCGACTTGTGCACCACCCAGCCGAGCCCGGCGTCGGGATTGCCCGCGAGGCCGCGAAGGTCGTCGAGCGCAGCTCGCAGCTGCTCCTCGTTCGCTCCCGGCACCTCGGACAACGACGGGAGCGCGCTCTCCATCACGTCGGCGGCGTAACTCGCCTGCCGCGCGAGCTCGTCTCCTCGCCACCAGAAGGGACGCTCGCCTGGATCGACGTCCTGGAAGCCTGCCTCGGCCAACCAGCCGGGGAGCCGCGTTCCGGCGTCGCTCCAGCCAGCTGCTGCCATCCCCTGCATCATCACCCGGATCAACGCGTCGATGGCAGGGGTAGAGGGGTCGGCGCGGCATGTTCCGTAGTCGACCTCGATCGCGGTGATCACGCCGCCCGGAACGAGCACACGTCTGGACTCTCGGAGGACGGCGACGGGATCCGCGATGTGCTCGAGGAACCACATCATCCAGACGTGGTCGAAGGAGCCACCGGCGAATGGAAGCGCCGTCGCGTCCGCCTCGACGAGCGACGCCTCGACGCCTGAGCGCGCGAGATGCCGGCGCGCATACTCGAGCTGCTTCGACTCGATGTCGACGCCGTGGAGTCGGACTCCGGGGAACTCCTGGCCGAGCACGGCGAGCACTGCGCCGACGCCGCAGCCGACCTCGAGCAGGCGCGTCCCTGGCGGAATCTCCGAGCCGCGGGCGATCAGGCGGTGTCGCCAGTGCTCGGCCTGCTCGACGAGCCGCTGCTGCTCTCGCGTTCCGTAGCCGTGGACGTACTCGGCCTTCTGCACCAGGCCATGCTGCCAGCAGCAGGCGAGGGGTCGTATCCTGGCGGCCGGCCGTGGTGACGATCGACGAGGTTCGCGCGTTCGCGGGCACGCTTCCGCGCAGCAGCGAAGCCGTCGTGCGCGGCCGCGTGAAGTTCAGGATCGGGCGCATCGTCTACCTGGCGTTCTCGCGGGACGGGACGATCATGGGCTTCGCGTTCCCGAAGGCGTGGCGTGACGCGCTCGTGGAGGCCGAGCCGGAGAAGTTCTCGCTCCCCGGGGAGTCCGACCTTCGTTACCACTGGGTGCACGTGCGACTCGCCGCGATCGACTCGGAGGAGATGCGCGATCTCGTCGAGGATGCCTGGGCCTTCGTCGTGCCGAAGCGCGTCGTCGACGAGTATCGGACGTCGCGTGCGCACGGGCGCGGCGTCGAGTCGTCGTAGTCCCACTGCCGCGGTCGGGCACTCCGACCGTGCGAAGATCGCGCCGTGGAGCTCGGCGCCCGCATGCCCCGCGTGACCGCAGTTCGTCGCGAGGAGGAGCGCGTCACGCCGCTCGAGCTCTTCTTCGACCTCGTCTTCGTGCTAGCGCTGACGCAGTCCACTGCGCTCATGGCGGCCGATCCCACGTGGGGCGGGCTCGCCCGCGGCCTGCTCGTCCTTGCGGTGCTGTGGTGGTCGTGGGTCGGGTACGCGTGGCTGACGAGCGTCGTCGACCCCGAGGAAGGTGCGGTCCGGATCGCGATCTTCGCTGCGATGGCCGCGTTCCTGGTCGCCGCGCTCAGCGTCCCCGGCGCCTTCGGGGACGACGCCCTCACGTTCGCCTGTGCGTACGCGATCGTCCGCAGCGCGCACATCTGGCTCTTCACGATCGCCAGTCGGGACGACCCCGAGCTCCGGAGGTCGGTCATCGGGCTCGGTGTGGGAACGGGCGTCGGCGTCACGCTCCTCATCTGCGCCTCGTTCACGGATGGATGGCTCCAGGGGGCCATCTGGGTGCTTGCGCTGGTGCTGGACCTGGGCGAGCCGTACCTGTTCGGCTCTCGCGGCTGGCAGCTGAGCCCGGGTCACTTCGCGGAGCGCCACGGTCTCATCGTCATCATCGCGCTCGGCGAGTCGATCGTCGCGATCGGCGTCGGGTCGAACGCCGTCGTCGACGTCGGCGTCGTCGTCGCATCGGTACTCGGGATCGCGATCGCAGCCGCGCTCTGGTGGTTGTACTTCGACGTCGTGGTGTGGCTCGCGGAGGGTCGCCTGACCGACGCGAAGCCGGGTCGCGAGCAAAACGAGCTCGCCCGCGACGCCTACTCGTACCTCCATTTCCCGATGGTTGCAGGGATCGTCTTGCTGGCATTCGGGCTCAAGAAGACGATCGATCACGTGGGCGACCCGCTCGACGCCGTTCCGGCGGTCGGGCTGGTCGGAGGCATCGTCGTCTACCTGCTCGCCCACGTCGCGTTCCGCTGGCGGCTCGTTCACACGCTCAGCAGGCAGCGTCTCGCCGCCGCTGTGCTCGCGCTCGGGCTCTACCCGCTCGCGGTCGAGCTTCCGGCGCTCCTGACACTCGCGCTGGCAGCAGCGCTCCTCTGGACATTGATCGCGTACGAGGTCGTGCGCTTCTCCGAGCGGCGCGCGGAAGTGCGACGCCTCGCGCACGGGCGCGAGTGACGTCTGCGCACCGTGCAATTGCCGCGCGCCCGCCGCAGTGACGAGCGCGCGGCTCCCTTCCCCTCTCCCCGCATCTCCTTGTAATCACGCGAATGGGGGGTGCAATCCCTCGAACGAGGTACCCCTGTCATTGCGCAGCGCTCGCATTCGCCATGCGCGAATCCGAGCGCGCGAGAGTCAAAGACGCTCGCAACGTAGTGCGTCTCCCTCGACGGAGGACGCTTCTACGGCTCCCAGGCCTCTCCGCCCGTGTCCCACCCGATCAGGACGAGCGGCGCGAGGAGCGCGGCGACTCGGCCGAGGTCGTCTGCGGAAAGGGCACCGTCGACCCACAGCTCTCCGACCGGGGCACCCTGAAAGGACACCGGAGCGCGGACGCGCCTGGCTTCGTCCTCGCGTCCGGCGGCCGGCCCCAGGCGTAGCGTGCCGTCCTCGACGAACGCGATGCCGGCCCAGGACACGTCCGAAAGCTGCGCGAGCGCGAAGACGACGTCGCGCAGGACGTCGTCGGCGTCGCCGCCGCGCTCGACGATCTCGGAGACGGCGCTCGTCGGGTTGCTCACGCCTCGAGATCGTCTCCCTCGAACGCGCGGATCGCCGCGCGCAGATCGTCGGGAACCGCGGCGGGCTTCCTGGTCGCGAGATCGACGAGCACGAGCGTCTGCTCGGCCGTGACCATGAGCGTGTCGTCCGTGAGGCGGTAGGCCGCGCACTCGTACGTCATGCTCGAGCGTCCGATGCGGCGGAGGCGCACGTAGGCCTCGATGAGGTCGTCGAAGCGTGCGGGAGCGTGGTACTCGACGCTCGAAGCGCGCATCACGAACTCGTGGCCTGCGATCGCCAGCCCGCCGAGATGCCGGTGGTATTCGGTCCGCGCGTGGTCGAAGTAGGGGAGGTAGCGCCCGTAGTAGACGACTCCCTGCGCGTCGGTGTCCGAGAACCACACGCGGGTCAGGGCCGCGTACTTGAACGGCGGACGACGGTCCGTGACACGTCCGAGCTCGGGTGCCTCGGTCACGAGCGGATCAGCGCCAGGACCTCGTCGCGCTTCTCGACCATGCGCCTCTCGGAGAGCGCCTCGAGATTGAGCCGCAGCAACGGCTCGGTGTTCGAGGGCCGGACGTTGAAGTGCCAGTCGTCGAAGTCGATCGAGATGCCGTCCAGATGCGACACGTGGCCGCCCTCCGCGGTGTAGCGCTCCTTGAGCTCCTGCAGCTTCAGCGGGACGTCGGAGACAGGCGTGTTGATCTCGCCCGTGAGGAAGAAGCGCTCGCGGAAAGGCCGAAGGAGCTCGGAGAGCTTCCTTCCGCTCTTCGAGATCAGCTCGAGCATTACGAGAAACGGCACCACCCCGGTGTCGGCCTGCGAGTACTCGCGGAAGTAGTAGTGGGCGGACACCTCGCCGGCGAAGACCGCGTCCTCTGCGCGCATGCGCTGCTTGATGAAGGCGTGTCCCACGCGGTTGACGAGCGGGACGCCGCCTGCCCCCTCGATTGTCTCCGGCACGGCCCAGCTCGCGCGGACGTCGTAGATGACCTTCTCGCCGGCCGCCTTCTCGAGAATCGCCTGGGCCATCAGCGCGGTCGCGAAGTCGCCGGGCACGAACTCGCCGGTGTCGTCGACGAAGAAGCAGCGGTCCGCGTCCCCGTCGTAGGCGACGCCGAGCTCCGCCGACTCTTCCGTCACCTTGCGCACGATGAACTCGCGGTTCTCCGGGAGGAGTGGGTTCGGCTCGTGGTTGGGGAAGCTCCCGTCGGGCTGGAAGTAGCAGCGGACGACGTCGAGCTGCGGGAGATGCTCGAGGACCGGCGGGAGCATTGCGCCCGCCATCCCGTTCGCCGCGTCGATGACGACGCGGAGCGGGCGGATCGCTTCGACGTCGACGAACGAGAGCACCTTCGCGACGAAGCTCGGCCAGACGTCGGCCTTTCTGACCTCTCCGCGTGCGGGCGCGGCGTCGAAGCCGGCCTCCGCGAGCGTTCGGATTTCCGCCAGACCCGAGTCACCGCCGACGGGCAGCGCTCCGCGGCGGACGATCTTCATGCCGGTGTACTCCTTCGGGTTGTGTGACGCCGTCACGCAGATGCCGCCGTCGAGCCCGAGCTCGGTCACGGCGTGGTAGAGCATCTCCGTCCCGACCAGCCCGAGGTCGGCGACGTCGGCGCCTGCGTCCACGATCCCCTCCGCGGCGGCAGCCGCGACGGCGGGCGACGAGAGCCGCATGTCGTGTCCCAGCGCGACCGCGCGCGGCTCGAAGTGCCTCGTGTAGGCACGTGCGACGCGATAGGCCCCGTCCTCGTCGAGCTGGGACGGATAGATGCCGCGCACGTCGTACGCCTTGAAGACCGACGGGTCGAGCACGGGGCGGACTCTAGATCCGCCGGGATGGACGGTGCGACGGGCGTCGTTTCTACACTGCACACATGGAGCGAAAGCTCGCCACCGTCCTGTTCGTCGACATCGTCGACTCCACCCGCCTCGTCTCCGCGGCCGATCCCGAGGTCGTGCGCCGCCGGGTGAACATGTTCTTCGAGATCGCCTCAGAGTGTGTGCTCCAGCACGGTGGGATCGTCGAGAAGTTCGCCGGCGACGCTGTCATGGCGGCCTTCGGCGTCCCGCAGGCGCATGAGGACGACGCCCAGCGCGCGGTCCGTGCGGCGTTCGCGATTCGCGAGGCCATCGAGGCGCTCGAGATTCACGCGCGGATCGGGATCGAGGCCGGGGAGGTCGTCGTCGAGGGCTTCGACTCGACCTTCGCGACCGGAGAGGCAGTCAACCTTGCGGCGCGGCTCCAGACCGCAGCACGACCCGACGAGATCCTTGTCGGACCGACGGCGTACCGCCTGGCCGCGGGCTGCCTCGTCGTCGAGGACGCCGGCCCGCTCGAGCTCAAGGGCATCGACGGCCCGCTCCGTGCGTGGCGCGTGATCGACCTGCTCGACGGCCCGCCACGGACGCTCGGCCCGCGGGTCCCGCTCGTCGGACGCGACGCCGAGCTCCAGCTGCTCGAGAACACCTTCAACCGTGCGCTTCGAGACCGACGTGCGCACCTCTTCACGATCTACGGGGAGGCGGGCGTGGGGAAGAGCCGACTCACCCGCGAGTTCCTTGACGGCGTGGAGCGCGCGAGCGTCCTCATGGGCCGGGCGCTCCCGTACGGCGAAGGCGTGACCTACTGGCCGCTCGCCGAGATGGTGAAGGCGGCCGCCGGGATCTCCGACGACGATCC
>JBKPLV010000237.1:0-3671 GCA_046731795.1 Actinomycetota bacterium
CGAAGGGAACAGCGCACCTCGCCGTGCGCGCGACCGACGGAAGCTCGTGGATGGAGGTCCGCCGGGGCACGTCCTCGGGGAAGCTCCTGTACAGCGGCACCCTCGAGCAGGGTCAGCGGAAGACCTTCGACGCGAAGAGCCTGCAGGTCGCGCTCGCGAAGCCGCGGAACGTGGTGGTACGTCTCAACGGGAACAGGGTCGACCTCCCGCGCGGGACGACCTTCGTCGTGACGTCGCTAAGGATCGTTCGGGCTCCCTCTTGAGTCGCCCGCGGGCGGCCATCGTCGCGACGGGATCGGAGCTCGTCCGCGGAGAGCGCCAGGATCGCAACGGCCCGTTCCTCGCCGCCGAGGCCGTGCGGCTCGGGCTTGAGCCGGCGTTCATCTCGATCGTCGGCGACGGTGTATCCGATCTCGAGCACGCCTTCCGCGAGGCATTCGAGTCGGATGTGTGCCTCGTCTCAGGCGGTCTCGGCCCGACGCACGACGACCGGACCGTCGAGCTGGTCGCCCGGGTCGCGGGCCGAGCGCTCGTGCTCGACACCGGGCTCGAGGACGAGATCGGCTCGGTGTCGCGGATCGTCGCCCAGCGCCTGCGTCGCCCGTACCAGGACTTCGTCACCGGTGTCCGCAAGCAGGCCACGAGACCGGAGGGCTCGATCTCGCTCGGTCTCGCCGGGACTGCGCCTGGGCTCGTCCTCGATCTCGACAGCTGCGTGGTCGTCATCCTTCCGGGCCCGCCGCGCGAGCTCCAGCGCCTGTGGCCGCGCGCGCTCGAGACACCGCCAGTCCAGCGCGTGCTCGCGCGAGCGCCGGAGCGGGCTCACGGCGTGCTCCGCTTCTTCGGAACGCCCGAGTCCGCGGTCGCCGAGGCGCTCGCGGCAGCGGGGGGAGAAGGGGAAGGAGTGGACGTGACGATCTGTGCCCGCGACTTCGAGATCCACGTCGACCTCTTCGTCGAGCCCGGCGCGGAGGAGCGAGCCACACGCATCGTCGACGCATTGCGCGATCGCCTCGGCAGCTACCTCTTCGGCGAGGACGAGCGCACGGTCGCGGAGATCGTGCTCGACCTATGCCGGGCAGGCGGCCTCACCCTCGCGACGGCGGAGTCCTGCACGGGCGGGCTGGTTGCTGCCAGGCTCACCTCCGTGCCGGGGTCGAGCGACGTCTTCCGCGGCGCCGTCGTCGCCTATGCGAACGACGTCAAGGCCGAGGGCCTCGGAGTTCCCCTGGAGGTACTCGAGACCTATGGGGCCGTCTCGGCCGAGACCGCCGAGGCCATGGCGCGCGGCGCCCGCGAGCGGCTCGACGCCGACGTGGCGGTGGCGGTCACCGGGGTAGCGGGGCCCGGGGGTGGTTCGGACGAGAAGCCCGTCGGGCTCGTGTTCGCCCACGCGGTCGGCCCCGAGGGCAACCGGTCCGTGCGAACGGAGCTTCCCGGCGACCGCGAGATGATCCGCGGGCGCGCGACCGCGGCGTCGCTCCACCTCGTGCGGCGATTGTTGGAGAGTCGCGACACCTCTGCATGACCTCGCCGGGTACCGTCGAGGAGGATGAGCGGCTCAGGCTCTTCCTCGCACTCGAGATTCCCGACGAGGTGGCGTCCGCACTCGGAGAGTGGGCACGCGACGAGCTCACTGCCGGCCGAATGCCCGACAGCTACCACGTCACACTCGCCTTCCTCGGCGGCCGGCCCCGGAGCACGCTCGGAGAGATCCTCGTCGTGCTGCGACGCGAGTCGGCGGCGACCGAGCCGTTCGTGCTCGAGCCCGTCCGCTATCGCGAGACTCGATCGGTCGGGATGCTCGTCCTCGCCGACCCGAGCGGACAGGCGACGAGCCTCGCGGAGCGTGTCCACGCGGGTCTCGAGTCCCTCGGGCTGTACGAGCGCGAGCGGCGTCGCTGGCTTCCACATGTCACCGTCGTGCGGTTTCGCGAGCGCCCCCGGCTCACGCCGCCGCTGCCCGACATCGGCGCGTTCGCTCCGTCCGGAGCCGCTGCTTTCCTTTCACGTCTTCACCCCTCAGGTGCGCGGTACGAGGTGCTTGAGTCGTGTTCGCTTGGTGGTATTGAGTGAGGCCTAAGCCAGGGAGGATGAGATGAAGCGCGAGGAAGCACTCGACGTCGCACTGGGACAGATCGAGCGGCAGTTCGGCAAGGGCTCGGTGATGCGGATGAGCGATCGACCGCAGGTCGCGGTCGGCGCCGTCTCCACCGGCTCGCTCGCCCTCGACATGGCGCTCGGCATCGGCGGGCTCCCGCGAGGCCGCATCATCGAGATCTTCGGGCCCGAGGCATCGGGCAAGACGACGCTCGTCTACCACGTCATGGCCGAGGCGCAGAGACGAGGTGGCATCTGCGCGTTCATCGACGCGGAGCACGCGATGGACCCGTCGTACGCTCGCCGGATCGGCGTGGACATCGACCAGCTCCTCGTGTCGCAGCCCGACACCGGCGAGCAGGCGCTCGAGATAACGGAGCTCCTCATCCGCTCCGGTGCGCTCGACGTCGTCGCGGTCGACTCGGTCGCGGCACTCGTGCCGAAGGCGGAGATCGAGGGCGAGATGGGTGACTCGCACGTCGGCCTGCAGGCTCGGCTGATGAGCCAGGCGCTGCGGAAGCTCGCCGGCACGCTCAACCGGACGGACACGATCTGCATCTTCACGAACCAGCTGCGGGAGAAGATCGGGGTCATGTTCGGGAATCCGGAGACGACACCCGGCGGCCGCGCGCTCAAGTTCTACTCGTCGGTCCGCCTCGACATCCGGCGGATCGAGACGCTCAAGGACGGCGCAGAGGCGTTCGGCAACCGCGTGCGCGTGAAGGTGGTCAAGAACAAGGTCGCACCACCGTTCAAGCAGGCCGAGTTCGACATCATCTACGGCTCCGGGATTCCCTGGGAGGGAACGGTTCTCGACGTCGGGCTCGAGACGAAGGTCGTCCAGAAGGCCGGCTCGTACTTCAGCTTCGGCGACGAGCGGCTCGGGCAAGGCCGCCAGAACGCGACGAGCTTCCTGGCCGAGAATCCCGACCTCGTCCAGCAGATCCTCGCGCGCATCCAGGCGGAGGCGCCGGACGAGCAGGTCATCTCGGCGCGCTTGCTCCCGGCCCGGTCCCCAGGGGACGCAACCATCGAGGTCGAGACCGTCACGGTCGATGCGGACGAGGCCGTCGCCGTCGAGCGCTGAGGGCGCGTTGCGCCTCAGGCCTCTCGACCAGGCACTGGGAGCGCTTCGGCGCCGCGAGCGCAGCGCCGCGGAGGTCGACCGCTACCTCGCCGAGCGCGGCGTGGGACCCGACGAGCGTGAGGACGTTCTCGAGACGCTGGCGCGCACGGAGCTCCTCGACGACCGCCGCTTCGCGGAGCTTCGAGCCAGGTCGCTCTGCGAGCGCGGCGCGGGGAACGATCTCATCCGGCACGAGCTCGCCCGAGCGGGCGTCGCGTCCGAGCTCGTCGACGAGGCGCTCGCTCCGTTACCGCGCGAGTTGGAGCGCGCTGCAAGCATCGTCGCGCGCAGGGGAGCAAACCCGAAGACCGCGCGCTACCTCGCGGGCAAGGGCTACGCGGACGACGTCGTCCGGGCGGTGATTGCGGACTCACGTGACGAGTCGTTAGGATGACTGAGCTTTCACTCGGTGTTTTTCCTGCACGCACACGTTTTCTGAACTGAT
>JBKPLV010000238.1:0-12257 GCA_046731795.1 Actinomycetota bacterium
CACGATGCCGGTCGCGCGAAGAGCGGAGACGCTCACGTGCCAGGTCGCGGTGGGTACTGCCGTGCGGCGAACGCAGGGGTGGCGGACGGGATTCGAACCCGCGACCACCGGGACCACAACCCGGGGCTCTACCAACTGAGCTACCGCCACCGTGCCGCGGTCAGGATACCCCGCTGACGCAAAGGCCTGATCGCACGGTCGTTCTAGCTTTGCGTGTCGCCGACGTGATCCATCGCGCCGCCGCCGGGCAAGGCGTAGTAGACGGCGAGGAGTGCATTGACGGCGAGGCACGCAGGCGCGCTGACCAAGGCGAGACCGACGGAGAGGGCGTAGAGCGGCGCTCCGATGACGAACCGTCGCGTGCGTGAGCGCACCTCCTCGGGCTGCAAGTGGGCAACCGCGCCGACCTGTGGGCGGTGTGCGATGTACAACCAGAGGCCGGCAAAGGACACACCCATCAGCGTCATCGTCAACGCGTAGACGAGCGCCGCGGCGCGTTCGTCGCTTCCGCCCGACTGCATGTATTCCGCCAGCAAACTGGTGGGCCAGGGGATCAGCCCGACCCACAGCAGCAGGTTCAGGTTGAGAAAGAGCAGACCCCGATCGACGTGCTCGACGTAGCCGAACACGGCGTGGTGGTTGACCCAGATGATTCCGATGATGGCGAAGCTGACCACGTAGGCCGCGTACACCGGCCACTGGTCGAGGAGCGCGTCGGGGAGCTCTCCCTGCTCGACGTTCGGAACCGGTATGTCGAGCACCAGCAGCGTGATCGCGATCGCGAAGACGCCGTCACTGAACGCGTCGAGCCTGGCCCCGGACATGCGCGCCCATCTTGGCAAGGGGTCCCGTCGGCGGTCATCGCCGCCGGGCTCTTACTCGACGAGGACGGCCTGCGTCTGCATCGTGCGCGCGACTCGACGGTCCTCGGCGTCGAAGAGATCCGTCTCGATCACGATGGTGCTCTTGCCGACGTGCAGTGGTCGGGCGCGGGCGAGCACGGTTCCCTCTCGGATCGCGCCGAGGAAGTTCGTCTTCGACTCGATCGTGGCCGTCGTCGCACCCGCGGGGAGGTTGAGGAATGCGCACACGCCGCCGGCCGAGTCGGCAAGCGTCATGAGCACGCCCCCGTGGAGCACGCCCGCGGCGGTGCAGAGGCCGGGCGCCCACTCGAGCGTCGCGTCCACCTCGTCCGGGCCGCCGAACATGCGGATGCCGAGCGTCGCCCCGAGCGGCATCTGCGCGTTCACCATCTCGGTGATCTCGGGCTTATCGCTGGACACGGGCGCGGACGGACCCTACGCTTCCCCGGTTCCCGTCGTCGAGCGAAAGGAGATGGCCATGAAAGTCGCGCGTCGCACATCTCTTCTCCGGCTCGACGCCGCTTCGGTCTAGATCTGCGCGGCGAGAGCCGCGGCCTGGTTCACCACTGACCGAAGGAGACTTCCGTTGTCCGATCGAACCCTGGCCGCGCCAGAGCTCGTCCAGCTGGGCTGGACCGAAGAGCTCGAGGCGGCCTTCACAACCTACGGCGAGCGCGGCTTCATGCCGGCTCGCGTCGTCGCGGAGCACCGCGGCGGCTACTACGTCCGCTCCGAGTTGGGTGACCGGCTCGCGCATGCGCGCGGCCGGCTCCGCGACGATGAGATCTGGGGCGGCATGCCTGCAGTCGGCGACTGGGTCGTCGTCGTCGAAGCGCCGGGCGACCGCTTCGCGATCGAGGCGCTGCTTCCCCGCCGCACGAAGGTGTCCCGCAAGACCCCCTGGCTGAAGGCGGAGGAGCACATCCTCGTCGCCAATGTCGACACGGTCGTCCTCGTCAACGGGCTCGATGCCGACTTCAACCCGCGCCGGCTCGAGCGCTACCTGACCGCCGCCTGGGACAGCGGCGCCGATCCGGTGATCGTCCTCACGAAGCTCGACGTGTGCGACGACCCGGCGAAGCTCGCCGAAGCACAGGCTGTCGCCGTCGGCGTGCCGGTCCTCGCCGTCAGCAACGTCACGGGCGAGGGGCTGGACGAGGTCCGGGGGCTCCTGCGGCCTGCGAAGACCTTCGTCCTCCTCGGCTCCTCGGGAACCGGGAAGTCGACTCTCGTCAACCGACTCGCGGGGCGGCAGGTAATGGAGACCGGAGGCCTGCGCAACGACGGCCGCGGCCGTCACACGACGCGGCACCGTCAGCTGCTGGTGATGCCGGGCGGCGCGATCCTCATCGACACGCCGGGCCTACGCGAGCTGCAGGTGTGGGAGGGCGATCTCGACGCAGCCTTCGCCGACATCGCGGACCTCGCGGCGCAGTGCCGCTTCTCGGACTGCGCGCACTCGAGCGAGCCCGACTGCGCCGTCCGGGAGGCGCTCGAGGCCGGCGAGCTCGACGAGGAGCGCTGGCGTAACTACCTCAAGCTGCAGCGCGAGCTGCGCGCGATCGAGGCGCGGAGCTCGCACCGGATCCAGCGCGAGCTGAAGAGCCGCTGGCGCGCTCGGGCGCGGGAATCGCGGCGGGCGAGGAGGTACGGCGGGAAGCCCTGAGCGGCTCGCGCCGGAGAGTCGGCCAGTGCTCTTAGACGCGCGAGCCGGCCTCTCGACAGGAGCACGTCTCAGTGCCCCGGGGAGGAATCGAACCTCCGCACGCGGCTTCGAAGGCCGCCGCTCTATCCTCTGAGCTACCGGGGCGCCGAGTGGAGAGTACCCCGCCCTACGCGGCTCGCTCGGCCCCGCGCTCCTCGTGGATACGTGCGACGAGGACGCGTGCGACGGTGGGGTCGTAGTGGGTCCCGGCGGACCGCTCGAGCTCGCTCAGCGCCTCGTCCTCGCTGAGCGCAGGCCGGTACGGCCGGTCGGAGGTCATGGCCACGTAGGCGTCGCAGGCCCGGATGATGCGGGCCGCGAGCAGAATCTCGTCCCCGGCGCGGCCGTCGGGGTAGCCGCTGCCGTCCCAGTTCTCGTGGCTCGAGCGCACGATCCCGGCCACGCTCCGCAGGGCGGGATAGGCACGGAGGATTCGCTCGCCGACGACCGTGTGCTGGCGGACGAACGCCCACTCGCGCTCGTCGAGCGGCCCCGGCTTGTGCAGGATCTCGTCCGGGACAGCGAGCTTGCCGAGATCGTGGAGCTGCGCCGCACGTTCGAGCTCGTCGAGCTCGTCGCGGCGCAGGCCGAGCGATCGTCCGACGGCTATCGAGAGCGCGCTGACGTCCGCGCGCTGCGCCTCGAGCTCAGGCTCGCGGATCGAGAGCGCCGTGAGGAGCGCCTCGATCGTCCGCTCGCTTTCACCGCGTCGCGAGTACTTCTGGGCGTAGAGGCGCTCGTCCGCCAGCTGCAGCGCATGGCTCGTGTCCATCGCCTCCTCGGGCAGGAGCACCGCTCCGAACGAGCTTCCGATCTCGAAGCCCTCGCCGCGCTCGGAGAGAGCCTCGCACGCCCGGTCGATGAGCGGCTCAACCTCGTCCTGCACAACGGTTTCCATGAGACAGAACTCGTCGCCACCGAGCCGGTAGACGGCGCCGTTGGCGCCGGGCACGGTGGCAAGCTTGGCGCCGAGTCGCACGAGGAGTGCATCCCCTGCTGGGTGCCCGAAACTGTCGTTGTAGCTCTTGAAGCCGTCGAGATCGAAGAGCATCAGCAGCGTCGGCGCGACGGGCTCGTGGCTCAAGCGCCGCTCGAGGTCCGTGAGCAGCTGGCGTCGGTTCCCGAGCCCGGTGAGCGCGTCCGTCGTCGCCTCCCGGCGTGTCAGCTCGAAGAGCTGGCTGTTCTCGCGGAACGTCAGCGCCAACCGGACGACGAGGAGCACGAGGGTCGCCGTGGCGAGAACGACGGCCAGGAGGTTGAGGCGGGCGAAGTGGTCGTAGACGAGGATGGCGGTCGCAACCACTGCGCAGACCGCCGGAACCGCGAGGAGCGGGCGACCCTCGACGTCCAGCCCCATCCGGCTCCGATCCGTGGCCCAGGCGGCGGAGGCCACGAGGAGCATGGCGAGCGGCCAGAAGATGTCGATCCACGTTCCCTCGACGTAGGTTCCGTTGGCTGACTGGAAGAGGTAGACGGCATCGGCCACCGTGGTCGAGAGTGCGCCCAGCCCGAGCAGCAGCCAGCGCTCTCCCGGTCTCCAGCCGGTGAGGGAGAAGACGCCGAACACGGCGGAGAGCAGGAGCACGTCGCCGAGCGGATACGCGAGGTTCGTGACCACCGCCGACGTCGAGCCGGAGGTGCTCTCCAGCACGAGCTCGACCAGGACCGCTGCCCCGATCGCGGCGGCCGCGAGCGCGGCGGTCGCGCCGTCCAGCCAGAGGGTCCCGCCGATCGAGCGCGCGCGCGACGACAGGAGGAGCACGATCCCGGCGTACAGGAAGACGTAGAACCCGATGTACCCAGCGTCTGCCGGCGACGGGTACGACTCGGGATGGATGAGCGTCCAGTAGAGCTCGCCGAACGTCCACGACAAGAGCGCGAGCGTGATGACGAGCCACGCGGCTCGCTCGCGTGCGACCAGGAAGGCGTGCGACCACGCGATGGCGCACGCGAGCACCATCAGCCCGTTGTAGAGCCACGTGTTCGCGAACGCCGCAAGCTCCCCGCTCTGGGGCGCGAAGAGCGTGATGGCGGCGAACACGGCGAGGCCGGCGATCGACGCCACCCGGGTGGCGTGGACCCACGTGCGAACGGTCATTTCCGAACTGGAATCGGCTTCGCGCAACCCCTTCTTGAGCGATTGACCACGAAAGGGGTCCGCACCGTCCGATCGCGGTCCTACCCTCGCGCCATGACACTCGGAATCGTGGTGTTCGGGGCCGCGTTCCTCGTAGGGCTCGCGCTCGGCACGTACACGCGACGCCCGCTCTCGACGGCGTTCCTCGTGCTCGGAAGCTTCACGGCCCTGCTCGTGCTGACCGCGACCGGCGAGCTTGCCGACGCGGCTGCCGTGCTCGCCGTCGTCGCGCTCGTGGGGCTCGTCGCCGAGAGCATGCGAGAGACGGTCTCGCGCCTGGTCGACGGGTACTGAATCACAGTCGTTTTCGCGACGCTCGGCCGTCGCGGCGATCGGGTCTCGCTATTCGCGCGACCGGAATCCGTGCCCGCGGATTCCGGCCTGACGCAACACGCTGGGCAGTCGTTGCGATCGGCTCTTGACTTTCGCGCGACCGGAATCCGTGCCCGCGGATTCCGGCCTGACGCACCACGCTGTGCAGTCGTTGCGATCGGCTCTTGACTTTCGCGCGGCCGGAATCCGCGCTAGCGGATTCCGGCCTGACGCAGTGCGGGCGGAGGGATTCGAACCCCCACAGACCGAAGCCCAATGGGTCCTAAGCCCATCGCGTCTACCAGTTCCGCCACGCCCGCGCAGGGAGTAAGGATAGGGCGATCAGAAGCGGTCGATCCGGAACAGCCCGATGTCGTGGCGCGTGCTCCCGTCGATCGCGAGGTCGGCGAGGATCTCGCCGATCACCGAGCAGAACTTGTACCCGTGGCCCGAGAACCCGGCGCCGACGACGGCTGCGGGTGCGCTCGGATGCCCGTCGACGATGAAATGCTCGTCGGGCGACGGTTCGAAGAGGCAGGTCTTGAGCGACACCGTCGGGCCGGCGCCGTCCGGGAAGTAGCGCTCCGCGAAGGCGCGCAGGGGCTCCTCGTCGGCGAGCGTCGGCTCGCGTGGGATCTCGTCCGGGTCACCGCCCGACCCGAAGTGGTCGTACCGGCCGAGCTTGAACCCCGGAATCCCGTGCGCCGGGAACCCGTAGAAGTGCTCGCCGTCGAGCGCGAGGTTGAAGACCGGCATGCGGTCGGGCTGGAAGAGCTCGGGCCGCGTCGGCTGCAGCCAAGCCAGCGACTGGCGCACGCCGCGGACGAGGCCGGCGGGCAATCTCGCCACGTCCTGTGACCACGCGCCCGCGGTGAGGACCAGACGCTCCGCCTCGACCACTCCACGCTCGGTGCGCACGCGCACGCCGATGTCGCTGTCGTCCCACTCGAGCACGCGCTCTCGCGCTCGCAGCGTTGCGCCGCGCGCGAGCGCGCCCTCGACGTGCGCAACGATGCACCGCTCCGGAACGACGAAGCCTCCGTCGGCCTGGTAGGCGACCTCCATCTCCGCAGGGAGGCGGTACGCCGGGAAACGTGAGGCGAGCTCGCGTCCGCTGAGGACCTCGTGTGCGATGTCGTGCTCGACGCACGAGCGGAGCACACCGTCGAGGATCCGCTCGCCGCCCTCGACGATGCCGGTGACATGCAGGAGCTGCTCGCGTGCCTCTGCCTCGAGCTCGCGCCAGAGCTCGTAAGCGCGCCGCAGCAACGGCACGTAGTCGGGGTGCTCGAAGTACGCGAGGCGGATGATCCGGGTGAGCCCGTGCGAAGAGCCGTGCTCGTGCAGGAGATCGAACCGCTCGATCCCGAGCACGCGCTTCCCGCGCCGGGCGAGGTGGTAGAGCGCCGCGCTCCCCATCCCGCCGACTCCGACCACCACGACGTCGTAGCGCTCCACGGGCCTGACCCTATCCGCGGCTGGTTGAATGGCTGGCCCATGCCAGCAGCGGTCGAGCAGCTCGGAGACAATCGCGTCCGCCTCACGGTCGACGTCTCGTCGGACCAGGTCCGGCACGCAGTTGACCATGCGATGTCGGACCTCTCGGAGAGCGTCAAGATCCCCGGCTTCCGCAAGGGGAAGATCCCGACGCCCGTCCTCGTGTCTCGACTCGGCAAGGAGCGCATCTACGCCGAGGCGGTCGACAGCCACATCGGCGGCTGGTTCTGGAGCGCCGCGTCGCGCAATCGTGTGCGCCCGGTCTCCGATCCGCAGTACGAGTTCGAGCTCCCCGACACGGCCGACGCGAGCTGGAGCTTCAGCGCGACCGTCGACGTCCAGCCGCTGCCGGAGCTCGTGGACTGGACCCAGCTCGAGGTCCCGCGCGCCGAGGTCGAGGTGCCGCAGGAGTCGGTGGACGCCGAGATCGAGGCGCTGCGCGACTCGGTCGCAGAGCTCGCGCCCGCGGGCGAGCGTTCCGCGCAGGCCGGCGACACGCTCGTCGTCGACCTCGTGGACTCGGACGGCGAGGCGCAGCCGGACACCGTGGTCGAGCTCGGCAGCGGCCGACTGACGCCGGAGCTCGAGAACGCCCTGATCGGCGCCAGTGCGGGGGAGACGAAGCAGATCCAGCTTCCGCTCGCCGACGGGAACACGTCGAATGTCGAGATCACGGTGCGCGAGATCCAGGAGAAGGTCCTGCCCGAGCTCGACGACGACCTTGCGCGCTCGGCGAGCGAGTTCGACACCCTGGCCGAGCTGCGCGCGAGCATCGAGGCGACGCTCCGCGAGCAGCTCGACGCCGAGATCGACGCCGCGTACCGCATGTCGGCGGTGGACGAGCTCGTCCGCGCGTCGGCCGTCCAGCCCGCGCTCCCGCTCGTCCGCACGCGCGCGGCCGACCTGCTCACCGGCTTCGTGCGCTCGCTCGAGCGCCGCGGTATATCGCTCGAGACCTACCTCGCTGCGAGCGGCGGCAACGCGCAGGAGCTCGAGCGGCAGATGGTGCTCGAGGCCGCAGTGTCCGTCGCGCGCGAACTGGCGCTCGAGTCACTCGCGGAGAAGGCCGGCATCGAGGTCTCCGACGAGGACGTCAAGGCGTACATCCGCGAGGAGGCCGAGGCGTCTGGCGAGGAGGACGTCGAGGGTGTCATCGAGGACGTGTGGGCACACGGCCAGCAGGAGTCGATCCGGGAGGATCTCCGCCTCCGAGCCGCGCTCGATCGCCTCGTCGCGGACGTCAAGCCGATCGCGCCCGAGGTCGCCGAGGCGCGGGAGAAGCTCTGGACCCCCGACAAGGAGAAAGCCGAAGGGGAGACGAAGTTGTGGACCCCCGGCAGCAAGGAGACGGCATGAGTCCTTTGATTCCGATGGTCATCGAGCAGACCTCGCGCGGCGAGCGCTCGTTCGACATCTACTCGCGCCTCCTCAACGAGCGCATCATCTTCCTCGGCACGCCGATCGACGACCAGATCGCGAACCTCGTGGTCGCGCAGCTCCTTCACCTCGAGTCCGAGGACCCGGACAAGGACATCTCGATCTACATCAACTCGCCGGGCGGGATCGTGTACGCGGGCCTCGCGATCTACGACACGATGCAGTTCATCAAGCCGGACGTGCAGACCATCTGCGTCGGCATGGCGATGTCCATGGGGGCGGTCGTGCTCGCGGGCGGGGCGAACGGCAAGCGCAGCGCGCTGCCGCACTCGAAGATCCTCATCCACCAGGGCTCCGCGGGTTTCTCGGGTCAGCCGACCGACATCGAGATCCAGGCGCGGGAGGTAATCAGCCTCAAGCGGCTAATGGAGGAGATCATGTCCAGGCACACCGGCCAGGAGATCGAGAAGGTCTCGAAGGACATGGATCGCGACTACTACATGACCGCCGCCGAGGCCCAGGACTACGGGATCATCGACCGGGTGATCGAGCACCGCTCGTAGCGGTCCCTTCCATCGACGGTGAAAACGGAGTAAAAGGAGACACGTGGCTCGGGCGAGTGAGGGCAACGAGCAGCTGCTGTGCAGCTTCTGCGGAAAGAGTCAGCGACAGGTCAAGAAGCTGATCGCTGGTCCCGGGGTCTACATCTGCGACGAGTGCATCGATCTCTGCAACGAGATCATCGACGAGGAGCTCACGACTCCGGCGCAGCTCGACCTCGACAACCTCCCGAAGCCGCTCGACATCTACTCCGTCCTGAACGACTACGTCGTCTCGCAGGAAGAGGCGAAACGGACGCTCGCGGTGGCGGTCTACAACCACTACAAGCGCGTGCGCATGGGCATGGAGGACACGGAGGTCGAGCTCCAGAAGTCGAACATCCTCCTCCTCGGCCCGACGGGCTGCGGGAAGACGCTGCTTGCCCAGACGCTGGCCCGGATCCTCAACGTCCCCTTCGCGATCGCTGACGCGACCGCGCTCACCGAGGCCGGCTACGTCGGCGAGGACGTCGAGAACATCCTGCTGAAGCTCATCCAGGCCGCGGACTTCGACATCAAGAAGGCCGAGACCGGGATCATCTACATCGACGAGGTCGACAAGATCGCGCGGAAGGCGGACAACCCGTCGATCACGCGCGACGTGTCGGGCGAGGGCGTGCAGCAGGCGCTCCTGAAGATCCTCGAGGGCACCGTTGCCTCCGTGCCACCACAGGGCGGGCGCAAGCACCCGCACCAGGAGTTCCTCTCGATCGACACGACGAACATCCTCTTCATCTGCGGCGGCGCGTTCGCCGGCCTCGACCGGATCATCGAGCGCCGCATCGGCAAGAACACGGTCGGCTTCGGCGCCGACATCCGCTCACGGAGCTCGAGCGAGAGCGCGGAGATCCTGACGCAGGTCATGCCCGAGGACCTGATCACCTTCGGGCTCATCCCCGAGTTCGTGGGCCGGCTGCCGGTCGTCTCCGCGGTGCACCAGCTCACGCGCGAAGACCTCGTCGAGATCCTCACCGAGCCCAAGAACGCGCTCGTCCGTCAGTACCAGCGCTTCTTCGGGTACGACGCGATCGACCTCGTCTTCACCGACGAGGCGCTCTGGGAGATCGCCGACCATGCGCTCGCGCGAGAGACTGGTGCGCGCGGCCTGCGCTCGATCATCGAGCTCGCCCTGCTCGACGTCATGTTCGAGCTTCCCTCGCGTACGGACGTCACGAAGTGCGTCCTCACGAAGGAGACGATCACGAGGGGTCAGAAGCCGACGCTCGTCACGACCGGGGCAGCCGCAGTCGACGACGAGCTCGACGCGATCGCCGAAGAGTCGGCCTAGCGCCTAACGTAGGCAGGTCGACCTATTTCCTCCGACCCGGACAGTCGTTAGGCTCTTCGCATGCCTCGCTACCTCATCGAACGCAGCTACACCGTCGACATGGACTCCGTCCCGGCAGCAGCGACCCGCTCGAAGTCGATCGGGCACTATCACTATCCGGAGATCGTCTGGGAGCACAGCCACGTCGTCGTGGCCCCGGACGGGACGCCGAAGTCGTTCTGCGTCTACGCGGCACCGAGTGAAGCGATGGTGCGTGAGCACGCAAACCGCTTCGGCGACCACACGGTCGTCGCGATCTACGAGATCGCGGGCGACGTGACGCCTGACGACTTCCCTCTGACGGACCCGCCCGACTAGCCGGCCTGTTCGCTGGGCTCCGCGCCGCCCACGTCCGGAAGGTGATAGACCGCCTGTAGCGCGACAGCGAGCTTGAGCATGAGCTCTCGGCGCCTCGTGTCGTCCTCGCCCAGCAGCGCGAGCGC
This sequence comes from Actinomycetota bacterium, assembly GCA_046731795.1. Taxonomy (GTDB): domain Bacteria; phylum Actinomycetota; class Thermoleophilia; order Gaiellales; family Gaiellaceae; genus GMQP-bins7. The sequence goes on from JBKPLV010000238.1 coordinate 10,261, forward strand.
CTCGCGGTAGAGCACCACCGCTCGCTGCTTCGCCCAGCCGCGGCCTGCCTGGTCCCCAGCCGTGACGAGGTGCTCGAAGGCCTTGTCGACCTCGCCAGCCTCGCGCCAGTGCAGGGCCAGGGCCTCGTGCGACTGGCCCACCTCCGTCGCCGCCTCGAGATACCGCGCGACGGCCGCGTGCTTCGCATGCCGCGCAGCGCGGGGGAGGGTCGCGTAGGCGACGTCGTGGATGAGCCCGTGCTTGAAGGCGAACTGCTGGTCGCCCTTGATCCGCGAGACCGCCTCGCGCTGGACGAGGTCGCGAGCCTCGAGTGAGCCGAGGACCTCCGACAGGTCGGAACGATCCTCGATCTCGGACAGAGCTCCACGCCAGAAGACGCGTCCGACCACCGATGCATCGACGAGAACGGCGCGCTCCGAGGGCGGCAGCGCGTCGAGCCTCGCGGCGATGATCGCTCGGATGCTCGTGGGCAGCTCGTCGAGGCCCTGTGCCTGTTGCTCCCCGATGCAGCGCGCGAGCTCCTCGATGAACAGCGGGTTGCCCTCGGCGGTCTCCGCCACCTTCTCGGCCCGCGTCGTGCTATCGACCCGACCGAGGAGCTCCGCGGCAAGCTTACGACCTGCCCCCTCGCCGAGCGGCTCGAGCGGAAGCGCCGTGTACGCCGGCAGCCCGCCGCCCCACCCCGGACGCTCGCCGAGAAGCTCTGGCCGGGCGAGCGCGAGAAAGAGAACGGGCACATCGCGAATGCGTGCTCCGAACGTCTCCAGGAGATCGAGCAGGCTGCCGTCCGCCCAGTGGATGTCCTCGTACACGAGCACGGTCGGACCGTGCATCGCGAGCGCTTCCACGAAGACCCGCGCGGAGAAGAAGAGCTGCTCGCGGTCGACAGCGTCCCTGCCCGCCTCGAGCCCGAGGAGCACCGCGAGGTTCGGCGCGTGCTCCTCGGCGGCCGCAGGCCCTGCGAGCGAGGCGATCGTCGTTGTGAGCTTCTCCGCCGCTTCATCCGCCTCGTCGCTGTCGAAGATGCGCGCGGTCTGTTTCACCTGCTGGCCGAACGCGCTGTACGGGCTCGACACGCCGTACGGGGTGCAGCGACCGCGGACGGCACGTGCGTCCTGCCCGGCGACGAGCTGCGCGAGCTCGAGCGCGATGCGCGACTTGCCGATCCCGGCCGGGCCGAACACCGTCACGAAGTGACTCCTGCCTTCGTCGACGACCCGCTGCCAGACACCGGTCAGCACGCCCAGCTCGCGGTCGCGGCCGATCATCGGCACGGGCGCGGCGGGGCGTTCGCCGATCGCGGACGTGGCCCGGACGGCCAGCCACGCCTGAACCGGTGCCTCCTTCCCCTTTGCCAGCACCGGCTGAGCGGGGCGGTACTCGATGGATCCGCGCGTTCCGACGTACGTCTCCTCGCCGACGAGCACTGCCCCGACTGGCGAAGCGGACTGGAGGCGCGCCGCGGTGTTCACGACGTCGCCCGCAACGAACGTCTCGCCGCGTTCGGGGCTCGCGTTGAGAGCGACGATCGCCTCGCCCGTGTTCACGGCCACGCGCAACTGCAGCCCCTCGCGCTCGGCCCAGTCGCGGACGGCGAACGCTGCCCGAACGGCGCGCTCCGCGTCGTCGCCGTACGTCACGGGTGCGCCGAAGACGCCCATCACCGCATCGCCGACGAACTTCTCGACCTTGCCGCCGTGGCTCTCGAGCTCGCTCCGCACCCGCTCGTAGTAGGGGACGAGGAACGCCCGCACGTCCTCGGGGTCGAGCCTCTCAGACCGGGACGTGAACCCCACGAGATCGACGAAGAGGACCGAGACGAGGCGGCGCTCCTCGCCGGGCCGGTCGGGCGCGACGAGGGGAGCCCCGCAGGCGTTGCAGAACTTCGCACCGTCCGGGTTCTCCTGAGCACAGCGCGTGCAGGTGAGCACGAGGGCGAACACTAGAGTGGCGGCCACGTGTTCACCACGCGCCCAGAGCTCCGCGGCACGTTTGG
>JBKPLV010000239.1:0-6480 GCA_046731795.1 Actinomycetota bacterium
TCGACTGCCGCCGGGGCGAGGGTCGTCCGGTCGACGCTCGCCCGCTCCGAGATCCCGCTCGGCGGCGTGCGCATCGCGGACGGCTCGGGCCTCTCTCGCTACGACCGCTCGACCGTGACCGCGCTCGCGGACATCGTCCGCGCCGGAGCGACGGACCCCACCATCGGCCGCGTCTTCGTCGCGTCGCTCGCCGTGGCGGGTGTCTCGGGCACGCTGCGGAGCCGGCTCGCGACCCGACCGACGCGCGGTCTCGTGCACGCGAAGACGGGGACGACGAATCGGGCCTCCGCGCTCGCGGGGCTCGTGGGCACGCGCTACGTCTTCGCGATCCTGCACAACGGACGGCCGGTCTCGTACTGGACGGCCCGCTCCGCCCAGGACCGGTTCGTGACGGTCCTAGCCGGCTCGCAGTAGCTGGCGCAGATCGTCCTCGGAGAGGACGGGCACGCCGAGCGCCTCGGCCTTCTGCGCCTTGGACCCAGGGCTCTCGCCCACGATCACTCCGGTCGTCTTCTTCGAGACCGAATCGGAGACCTTTGCCCCTAGGTTCTCGAGCTCGGCCTTCGCCTCCTCGCGCGTCCACTTCTCGAGGGTCCCCGTGATGACGTACTGGGACCCGGCGAGCCTGCCGTCAGGCGGGCGCTCGTCCTCGGCGAGAGCAAGCTGCAGTCCGAGCTCGCGCAGGTCTGCGACGAGCGCGAGGTTGTCGGTGTCGGCAAACCACTCGGCGATGAGCTCGGCCCGCTCCGGGCCGATGCCCTCGACCTCCTCGAGCTGCTCGAGCGTGGCGCCGGCGAGCGCCTCCACCGAGCGGAAGTGCAGGGCGAGGCTGCGGGCGATCACCCACCCGACCTTCGGGATGTTGAGTCCGAAGAGAACCCGCGAGAACGGCTGCTCCTTGGAGCGCTGGATCGACTCGTAGGCGCGCGTCGCCGAGATCTCCGCAAAGCCCTCCAGCTCGCCGAGCTGCTCGGCGGTGAGCCGGTACAGGTCGGGCAGGGAGCGGACGATGCCCTCGTCCCACAGCTTCTTGATCGTGCTCCCGCCGACGTTCTCGATGTCCATGGCCGCGCCGACCCAGTGGTAGAGCGTCTCCAGGCCACGCGACGGACAGGCGCGGTTGGGACAGCGGTGCATGACCTCGCCCTCGGGCCGGACGATCTCGGTGTTGCAGAGCGGACAGCGCTTCGGCATCCGCCACGGCTTCGTCCCGGCCTCGTGCTCGCCGGCGGGACCGACAACCTGCGGGATGACGTCACCTGCGCGCTGGACGACGACGAGGTCGCCGACGCGGATGTCCTTGCGTCGGATGTCGTCCTCGTTGTGCAGGGTCGCGCTCGAGACCGTCACGCCGCCCACCTGCACCGGCTCGAGCTCGGCGAGCGGGTTGAGGACACCGGTACGTCCGACGCGAACGTGGATCGCGATCAGGCGCGTGACCGCCGTCGTGGGCGCCCATTTGAACGCACGCGCGAAGCGGGGTCGGCCGTGCAACGAGCCCAGGCGTCGCTGCTGGTCGAACGAGTCGACCTTGACGACGATGCCGTCGATCTCGTAGCCGAGACCCGCCCGGCGCGCCTCCCACGCCTCGCAGGCCTCCGCCACGGCGTCGATGCTCTCGAGGCGCTCGACACCCGGGTTCGTCCGGAAGCCGCGGTCGCGCAGCCACTCGAGCGCCTCCCACTGCGTCGCCAGCTCGTGCCCCTCGAGCACGCCGACTCCGTAGACGAAGATCGAGAGCGGGCGCGAGGCGGTCATCGCGGGATTCAGCTGCCGGAGCGACCCCGCTGCGGCGTTCCGCGCATTGGGCGCCGGCTTCTTCCCCGCCGCGAGCTGCGCCTCGTTGAACCGTGCGAAGCCGGTCAGCGGGAAGTAGATCTCTCCGCGCACCTCCGCGCGCGTGGGCGGCGAGTCGACGAGCATGCGGAGCGGGATCGCCTCGATCGTGCGCAGGTTGGCGGTGACGTCTTCGCCGCGCTCGCCGTCGCCACGGGTTGCGCCACGGACGAGAACGCCGTCCTCGTAGACGAGCGACACGGCGGAGCCGTCGATCTTCGGCTCCAGCACGTAGGCGACGGGCTCGTCCGTGCCGAGCCGCTTGCGGATGTCGTCGGCCCACTTCTCCAGCGCCTCGCGCGTCGTGACCTTCTCCAGCGAGCCCATCGGCGAGAGGTGCGTGACCTTCGTGAACCCGGCGGCGGGAGGAGCGCCGACGCGCTGCGTCGGCGAGTCGGGCGTGACGAGCTCCGGCGAGGCCTCCTCGAGCGCCTTCAGCTCGTCGAAGAGCGCGTCGTACGCGCTGTCCGCGATCTCCGGATCGTCGAGGACGTGGTAGCGGTAGTTGTGGTGCTCGATCAGGCGCCGCAGCTCGGCGGCGCGCTCGGCTGGCGCGGTCGCGGTCTTAGAGGACATCCAGCAGCTCCTCCGGCGTGCTCACGAACGCGTCCGGCTCCTCGGCGAGCAGCCGCTCGTCAGGATGGATCCCGCCCCACCCCACCGCGACCGCGAACACGCCGGCGGCCTTCGCGGCGCCGATGTCGAACGGTGAGTCGCCGACGTAGGCGGCCTCGGCGGGCACGCCGCCCAGCTTCTCCACTGCGAGCTGCACCGGCTCGGGGTCGGGCTTGTGCCTCTCCGTGTCCTCGAACCCGACGACGACGTCGAAGGCGTCGGCGAGCGCCGGGAACCTGTCCAGCGCCAGGCCGACGGTTCGGTGCCGCTTCGCGGTGACGATCCCGAGCCTGCGGCCCTGCGCCCTTAGATCAGGGAGGAGCGCCAGGAGCTCGTCGAACGCCTCGAGCGTCCCGTGGAGGCCGTCGTTGTGCACCTTGTAGGCAGCGAGCAGGTCGTCCGCGCGCTCGCTATCGATGGCCTGCATCTGCGCGACGATGCCTTGCCCGCCGATCGTCATCCCGAGCTCCTCGGGCGGTATCTCGCGGCCGAGGACGGTGCGAACAGCGTGCTGCATGGACGCGAGGATGATCGGGCCTGAGTCGATCAGCGTGCCGTCGAGGTCGAAGAGGACGATCGGGAAGCGCACGGGTCTCGCCACCGGGCGATCGTAGCCAGGCGCTCAGTAGTCGACCCGCTCCAGGTACAAGCCCCACGGAGGTGCCGTGAGCCCGGCCTCCGAGCGCGCGGCGCCTCCGAGCAGCGCCGCCACGCGACCGGGCCGCTCGAGCATCGTGCCGACGAGCGTCCGGACCATGTGGCGGAGGAAGCTGTCCGCCGTGATGGTCAGGTCGAGGCGGTCGCCGTCTCGTTCCCACGCCGCGGCCAGCACGTTGCGAAAGAAGACGTCGTGTTGCGTCTCGGTGGGCGTGAAGGCGCTGAAGTCGTGCTCGCCGACGAGTGCCGCGGCGGCTTCCTGCAACCCGTCGATGTCCACCGGCCGTGGCCACCAGAAGGCGCGGCGCGCCTCGAGCGCGGCGCGACGGCCCGTGAGCACGCGATACCGATACGAGCGTGAGCGCGCGGAGAAACGCGCATGGAACCCGTCGGACGCCTGCGCGGATTCGAGCACCGAGACGTCCTCGGGCAGCGCGGCGTTCAGAGCGTCAGCGGCCCGCTCCGCAGTCGGCCCGCCCTCGACATCGACGCTCGCGACCTGGCCGGTCGCGTGGACACCGGTGTCGGTGCGCCCTGCGACACCGAGGCCGTCCCAGCGCGGAAAGACGGCGTCGAGCGCCCCGCGCAACACCCCCTCGACCGTGCGCAATCCGGGCTGGCGTGCCCAGCCGTGAAAGCCCGACCCGTCGTACTCGAGCGTGAGTCTCAGCTTCAAGCCAAGCCCTGCGCCGGCTAGGTGGGCTCGACCTCGAGCGTCAGTCCATTCACGGCGCGCACCACGACGGTCGCGCCGGCGTCGCAGCCCGCCGCGCACCGTGCCCGCCAGATCTCCCCGTTCACCTTCACCTGCCCCTCGGGCACGAGTTCGTCCATCGCGATGCCCGTCGCACCCACCAGCGTGCCGGTGCCGACCGAGGCACGACGGCGCTTCGAGTACCAGATGCCGACCGTCACCTCGATCACGTCGACGATCAGCGCGCAAACGACGAGGACGAAGCCCCACGGCGACGGGAGCAGGAAGATCGCGAGCAGGAGCGCGATTAGGAAGAGCACGTCCGGAGCGTACTCCGGGAAGGGACGCTAGCCCTCTTCTGTCGGCTCTTCTTCCGCGCGAGCGGCGCGCCGAATCGCCACCGGCGAGGCAACGGGCTCGTGATCGACGAGCTCGAGGTAGACCATCTCGGCCGCGTCGCCCTGACGCGGGCCGATGCGGACGATCCGCGTGTAGCCGCCGGTACGGTCCGCGAAGCGCGGGGCGATGTCCGCGAACAGCTGGTGCACGACGTGGTTCGAGCGAAGCGCGGCGAGCGCCTGCCGGCGGGCGTGGAGGTCGCCGCGCTTGCCCAGGGTGATCATCTTCTCGGCGAACGGCTTGACGGCCTTCGCCTTGGCCTCCGTCGTGTGGATCCGGCCGTGCTCGATCAGGGCGCCCGCGAGATTCGAGTAGAGCGCCTTGCGATGGGCGGAGTCCCGCCCGAGCTTCTTGCCGGATCGCTGGTGACGCATCGGCTAGACGAGCTCCTCGCCCTTGAGCGTCAGACCGTGCGCGGAGAGCGCCGACCGAACCTCTTCGATCGACTTGCGACCGAAGTTCGGGATCGCGACGAGCTCGTTCTCGGACTTCGACGTGAGATCGCCGATCGTCTCGATGCCCACGCGCTTGAGGCAGTTGTAGGAGCGGACGCCGAGCTCGAGCTCCTCGATCGGGAAGTTCTCCATCCCGTGCATGACCGGAGCCTCGGCGACGTCCTCCGGGGCCGCCTCGCCGAAGCCCTCGATCGCGTCCAGGTCGGTGAAGATGGCGAGCTGGCGGATGAGGATCTCGGCCGCCTGGCCGATCGCATCACGCGGCTCGATCGAGCCGTCGGTGGAGACGTCGAGGATGAGCTTGTCGTAGTCGGTGCGCTGACCGACACGCGCGGCCTCGACCTCGTACGCCACACGCCGCACCGGCGAGAAGATGGAGTCGATCGGGATGACGCCGATGGTCGTCTCCGGCCCGCGGTTGAGCTCGGCGGGGACGTACCCGCGGCCGCGTCCGATCGTCAGGGTCATCTCGAGCTTGCCCTTGTCCGAGACGTGTGCGATCTCGAGCTCCGGGTTGAGGATCTCGAGATCAGCCGGTGCCTCGATGTCGGCAGCCGTGACGACGCCCGCGCCCTTCTTCGCGATGTACACCTCGATCTCGGGTGAGGCGCCGTGCAGGCGGACGATGAGGTTCTTGAGGTTGAGGATGACGTCGGTGACGTCCTCGCGCACGCCCGGGAGCGTCGTGAACTCGTGGGCGACGCCCTCGATCTTCACGGCCGTCACTGCTGCGCCCTCGAGCGAGGACAGCAGCACCCGGCGCAGCGAGTTCCCGAACGTGTGACCGAAGCCGCGGTCCAGCGGCTCGATCGCGAAGACGCCGCGATGGTCATCGGCGTCCTCGTGGACGATCTTCGGGACCTGGAAATCCATCAGGCTGGTTCGAACTGCCAAATCAAGTCCTTTCCTCTTTGAGGGCGAGGCGAGCCTCGCCCCTACTACTTGGAATACAGCTCTACGATCAGTGATTCCTGGACCGGCGCGTCGATCTCGTCGCGCTCGGGCCACTTCAGCACGGTGCCGGTGAGCCCGTCGTGGTCGGCCTGGAGCCAGGGCGCCACCGACGCCGTAAGGTCGGTCGCGTCACGCACGAGCTGCTCGACCGGGCTGCCCTGCTTCAGGGAGACCACGTCGTCCGGCCGGACGCCGTAGCTCGGGATGTTGACCCTGCGGCCGTTGACCTGGAAGTGCCCGTGCCTCACGAGCTGGCGCGACTGCGCGCGCGAGCCTGCGAAGCCGAGGCGGTACACGACGTTGTCGAGACGGGTCTCGAGCATGCGCAGGAGGTTCTCGCCCGGCGCGCCGTGACCGCGAGCGGCCTTCTCGTACGTCGTGCGGAACTGCTTCTCGAGGAGCCCGTAGTAGCGGCGCGCCTTCTGCTTCTCGCGTAGCTGGAGCAGATACTGGCTCTGCTTGATGCGGCCGCGTCCGTGCTCTCCCGGCGGATAGCTGCGGCGCTCGACCGCGCACTTCTCGGTGAGGCAGCGCTCGCCCTTCAGGAAGAGCTTGATGCCCTCACGGCGGCAGATACGGCACTTCGGGCCGAGGTCGCGGGCCACGCCTAGACCCTCCTCCGCTTGCGCTGGCGCACGCCGTTGTGTGCCTGAGGCGTCACGTCCTTCACGCCGAGGATCTCGAGACCGGCCGCCTGCAGGGAGCGGATGGCCGTCTCGCGTCCGGAGCCAGGGCCCTTCACGAAGACCTCGACCTTCTGCAGGCCGTGCTCCATGCCCTTGCGCGCCGCGTTGTCGGCGGTGACCTGGGCGGCGAACGGCGTCGACTTCCGCGAGCCCTTGAACCCGGCCGAGCCGGCGGACTCCCACA
>JBKPLV010000240.1:0-1222 GCA_046731795.1 Actinomycetota bacterium
CGCCATAGGGCCTCAGTAAACGCGAAAGAGCCCGGCGGCGCCCTCCGTCGGGCTTAGCCGAGCTCCTCAATGAGCGCGGCGATGCTAGCACAGAGGGTCTCTGCATCTTCTTCACTTTCCGCCTCCACCAGAACGCGAAGCAGCGGCTCCGTGCCCGAGGGGCGCACGAGCACGCGGCCGCTGTCGCCCAGCTCGGCGTTCACGCGCTCGACCTCGTCCGTCACGGCCTGCGGAAGCTCGCGCGCCGAGACGCGCACGTTGCGGAGCACCTGCGGGAACCGCGGCATCACCGCGACGGCCTCGCTCGGCGTGCGGCCGCGAATAGCGCCACACAGAAGGAGGGCGGCAGCGAGCCCGTCCCCGGTCACGTGATCGCCGAGCCAGATGATGTGCCCGGACTGCTCTCCGCCGAGCCGTCCGCCCTCGCGCTTCAACGCCTCGAGGACGTAGCGATCGCCGACCGGCGTCGTGACGACTCGCACCGAGTGCTCGGCCATGAGCCGATGGAATCCGAGGTTCGTCATCACGGTGACCGCGACGAGGTCTACGCCGAGGTGGAGCGCGAGGACCGCCAGGATCTGGTCGCCGTCGATCCACTCGCCGCGCTCGTCGACTGCGAGCAGACGGTCGCCGTCTCCGTCGAACGCGACTCCGAGATCGAGCGCTTCGCTCGTCACGAGTTCCTGCAGCCGCCCCAGATCGGTCGCGCCGCAGCCGACGTTGATGTTCGATCCGTCCGGGTCAACTCCGATCGCGTGCACCTCGGCCCCCAGCTGCTCGAACGCTCGGGGCGCGATGTTGGAGTACGCGCCGTTCGCGCAGTCCACACCCAGGCGCAGCCCGTCTAGGTCGGAGCCGAAGCGCTCGAGCACGTGCTCGAGATACCGATCGGCGGCACCCTCGACCGCCTCGATCGAGCCCCCGCCCGGCCCCGGATCGTCCAACAGCGCCTCGATCTCCTCGTCCTGCGCGTCGGTGAGCTTCCCGCCGTCGAGGAAGAACTTCACGCCGTTGTACCCCGGGGGGTTGTGGGAGGCCGACACGACGACGCCGAGCCGATCTGCGAGGAGCGCGACTGCCGGAGTCGGCAGGATGCCGCCCAGGACCGCCGTGCCGCCGGCGGATGCGATCCCGCGCGCGACCGCCTCCTCGAGCTCCGGCCCGGAACCACGTGTGTCGCGGCCGACGAGGACGCGACCCCGTCCCGCCCACGCCGTCGCGG
>JBKPLV010000241.1:0-19502 GCA_046731795.1 Actinomycetota bacterium
GACAACACCACCATCGACGCCGGTGGGGGCGGGCTCCGAGCCGTGAGGAGCTCCTGAAGGCGCTCGAGGAGCGGCAGAAGGATCTCGAGCAGGAGATCGCCGACATCCACGACGTGCTTCGACGGCTTCGCGACGAGGGCATGACGGCGCCTGCCGCCGAGCCGGCGCCGTCGATCTAGGGCGACTAGGGGGCGACGGCGGCGAGGAGCTCGTCGTGGAGCAGCCCGTTGGACGTCACCGCGGTCCCGGAGTCGATGCGCGAGGAACCTCCGAAGTCGGAGAAGCGTCCGCCAGCTTCCTCGACGACGACCTGAACCGCGGCGAGGTCCCATTCGCGCACGCCGACGGCGTCGACCGCGCCGTCCACGGCTCCCTCTGCGACGAGCATGTGGGCCCAGAAGTCGCCGAGGCCTCGCGCGTGCCAGGCCCGTCCAGCGAGCTCCGGCAGCTCGCGGTCGAGCGAGAACGAGAGGACAGCCTCCTCGACCCGCCCGATCGCCGACACGTGCATCGGCGTTCCGTTTCCGAACGCGCCGTCGCCGCGCTCGGCCCACCAGCGGCTTCGGAGCGCGGGGGCCGAGACGACGCCGAGCGAGACGACGCCGTCGGTCTCGAGCGCGACGAGCGTCGCCCACACCGGAACGCCCCTCGCGTAGTTCCGGGTCCCGTCGATCGGGTCGACGATCCACCGGCGGGAGCCGGCGCCGTCGGCGCCTCCCTCCTCGCCCAGGATCGCGTCGTCGGGCCGCTCTTCGGCGAGCAGTCTCCGGAGCTCGGTCTCCACCGCGCGGTCGGACTCCGTGACCGGCGTGAGATCAGGTTTCGTCTCGATCGCGAGGCCAGTCCGGAAGCGCGGCAACGAGATCGCGTCAGCCGCATCGGCCAGCCGCAGCGCCAGCTCGAGGTCAGAGCTCACGGCGTCCGACCCTAGCGATGACGGACCGCTGAAGGAAAGCGATCGGCTTCGAGCAACGCGCCCTGGCAGGCGAGCGTCTTTGACTCTCGCGGTCAGGAACCGCGCTCGCGGTTCCTGATCTGCGGAGAAGCTAGTCGAGCTGCAGGTACAGCACTGCGACGAGGATCGTGCCGGCGAAGATGAGCCAGAACAGGAGGAAGAGCGCCCAGCCGAAGCGGAGGTTGCGGCGTGCGAGCTCGTTTTGCGCAAGAGCGGAATCCGCTGAGGCGCCGACTACGCTCGCGCGGGATTCCAGGGGATCCATCAGAGCAGCACCGGATCGAGCGCCGCCGCGGCGAACAGCAGCGCGAGGTAGAGGAGCGAGTAGTGGAAGAGCACCTTCGCCCGGGCGCGGCTGAGGTCTCGTCGCAGCAGAAGCGCCAGGGCGACGAACACGGCACCGAGAACGGCGGCCGCGATCGTGTAGAGCGCGCCGAGCCAGATCCCGACGAACACGGTGAACGCGACCATCGCGACCGAGTAGAGGACGATTTGCCGTGCGGTCTCCTTCTCGCCGCGGACGACGGGCAGCATGGGCACCCCGGCCGCGGCGTACGCGTTCTTGATCATCAGCGCGAGTGCCCAGAAGTGCGGCGGCGTCCACAGGAAGACAATGAGGAAGAGCCACAGCGCGGGGAGCGCCAGCGAGCCCGTCGCCGCCGCGTAGCCCACGAGCGGCGGAACCGCGCCGGCGGCGCCTCCGATGACGATGTTCTGCGGCGTCGAGCGCTTGAGCCAGCGGGTGTAGACGAGGACGTAGAACAGGTTCCCGACGAGCGCGAGGATTGCGGTGAGGACGTTCACCGCCGACGCGAGCAGGGCGAACGAGATCGCCGAGAGCAGGATTCCGAACTCGAACGCCTGCTCCGGCGTGACTCGTCCCGTCGCGACGGGACGCCGCTCCGTCCGGCTTCCCATGAGCGCGTCGATGTCCCGGTCGAGGACGTGGTTCAGCGCCGACGCGCCGCCGCACGCGAGTGCGAGACCGAGCATCGTGACCGCGAAGAGCCCGAGCGGCGGGACCCCCTGCTCCCCGACGAACATGCCCGCGGCGCCTGTGAGCAGCAGGAGGGTCATGATGCGCGGCTTCGTCAGCGTGAGGTAGTCCCGTGCGGATGCGAGCGGTACGGGCTCTCCGCGGAGCGCTCCAGCGCCGACGAGCACCGTGAGTGCCAGCGTCACCGCCGCGCCCCCGACGTGGAGCGCCACGGCCCAGGTCGCGTCTCCCGTCCAGGCCACGACGCCTCCTAGCCCGATCGCGACGAGGAACGTGCCCAGCGCGGCGAGCGTCTGGCGAAGCAGGAAGGGATACGCGAGCCGCGCGAGCAGGACGTTCCCGACGAGGAGCGGCAGCGCGACGAGGGCGAGGCCCCAGTGCGCCGCGCCGAGCTGGAGGACGGCGCTGAGCAGGCCGAGCCCGACCGCGACGGAGCTTGCGAGAGCGGACGCGCGGAAGAGCGCGCCGGGCGTCACGCGGTCGCTGCTACGCAGGCTGGCGCTCGCCACGCTGCTCACGCAGCTTCCTCCTCAGGTCGTACAGCGGTCTGGCGCTCGTCACGTACGGCACCTCGTCGAAGTCGTGCGGCGGCGGAGGGGACGTCGTGTACCACTCGAGCGTGTCGGCCTGCCACGGGTCGTTGCCGACGCGTTCTCCGCTGCGCCTCGTCTTCAGGACGTTCACGGCGAAGACGAGAACGGCCACCGCCGTGACGTATCCGCCGATCGTGGAGGCGAGGTTGTACCCCTCCCAGCTCGAGTGGTAGTAGGTGTAGATCCGGCGTGGCATCCCTTCCAGGCCGAGGAAGTGCTGCGGCATGAACGTGAGGTTGAAGCCGACGAACAGCAGCCAGAAGTGCCACTTTCCGAGCCGCTCGTCGAGCCTGCGCCCGAACATCTTCGGCCACCAGTAGTAGATACCGGAGAAGACCGCGAACACGACACCGCCGAGCAGCGTGTAGTGGAAGTGGGCGACGACGAAGTAGCTGTCGTGCACCTGCCAGTCGACGGGGAACGACGCGAGGTAGATCCCCGTGAGGCCGCCGATGACGAAGAGGGAGAGGAACCCGAGGGCGAAGAGCATCGGCGTCTCGAAGCTGACGTTGCCGCGCCACAGCGTCGCGAGCCAGTTGAAGATCTTCATCCCGGTCGGGACGGCGATCACCATGGACGCGACCATGAACCACGCCTGGAGCGGGATCGGCAATCCCACCGTGAACATGTGGTGCGCCCACACGAGCATGGAGAAGAAGCCGATCGCGACCGTCGAGGCGACGATCGCCTTGTAGCCGAAGATCGGCTTGCGGGCGAAGACCGGGATGACCTCGCTGATGATCCCGAAGGCCGGCAGGACGATGATGTACACCTCGGGGTGCCCGAAGAACCAGAACGCGTGCTGGTAGAGGAGAGCCGAGCCACCGCTGCCCGGGTTGAAGAAGTGGGTCTGGACGTCCCACGGGCCGACCGAGATACCGCGGTCGAGGAGGACGAGCGTGAGCCCCGCGGCGAGCACGGGCATCACGGCCATGATCAGCCACGAGTACAGCTCGATCGCCCAGACGAAGAGCGGCATCCGCGTCCACGACATCCCCCGTGTTCGCATGTTGTGGATCGTCACGAGGAAGTTCACCGCTCCGGCGACGGTCGAAACCGTGACGAGGTGAAGCCCGAGGATCCAGTAGTCCACTCCGTTGCCGGCCTGCTGCTCGCACAGAGGCGTGTAGCACGTCCAGCCGTTCTGGTTCGCTCCGCCGTCGGCGAAGAAGCTGAGCATGAGCACGGCGCCGCCGAGGAAGTAGAACCAGTAGGAGAGCGCGTTCAGCCGCGGGAACGCCACGTCCCGAGCACCGATCATGAGCGGCACGAGGTAGTTCGCGAATCCGGCGGCGACCGGGACGCCGACGAGGAACACCATCGTCGTGCCGTGCATCGTGACGAGCTCGTTGTAGTGCTGGGCGCTGATCAGGCTCTCGTCGGCCTGGGCCAGCTGCGTACGCATGATCAGCGCCATCACGCCCGCGAGCACGAGGAACACGACCGACGTCAGGAGATAGAGGATCCCGATCCGCTTGTGATCCGTCGTGACGAGCCAGCTCGCGACCTTCCCGCGCTGCCAGGCAGGGATGGACTCAGCCCGGGTTGCCACTCGGCGGGCTCTCCTTCAGATAGGCCTCGAGCGAGGCGATCTGCTCGTCGCTCCACTCAGAGCCCACCGCGGGCATGACGCCCTGCGGGCCGGTACGGCCGTTGCGGACGAGCGTCTCCAGCGCCTGCGGGGTGGTGAGCGTCGGCGCCCCTGCGATCCGCGGCCCGATCCCGCCCTCGCCGGCGAGTCCGTGGCACTTGGCGCAGACCCCTTCCCACGTCTCCTTCCCGAGCTCGACCGACCCGCCCTCCTGGTCCGTGCGGCGCTGCTCGAGCCACGACGTGAACTCCGACTGCGGCATGACCTCGACCGAGGCGAGCATCCGGGCGTGCTCGAGGCCGCAGAGCTCGGCGCATTGCCCTGTGTACGTCCCAGGATCGTCGGCTTCGAACCAGGTCTCGTTCGTCCGCCCGGGGATCGCGTCGATCTTGCCGCCGAGCGCGGGGATCCACCACGAGTGGATCACGTCGTTCGCGGGCGAGATCACGTCGAGCTTCACGGGCACGCCCGCGGGTGCGCGCATCGTGTCGATGGCGACGACGCCGTTCGGATATTCGAACTGCCAGTAGAACTGGCGGCCGGTGACCTTGATCTCGAGCTGCTCCTCCCCGGCCGTTGCGGTGGGGATGTTCTTGATGCCGGGGAGCTCGGCAAACACGAACACGGCGATGATGAAGAGGACGATGACGGGCCCTCCCGTCCACGCGAGCTCGAGCTTCGTGGCGCCGTGGATGGGCGCGCCGTCCTCGAACCGCGGCCGCTTCCGTCGCCGGTACTTCCAGATGAAGGCGATCAGCAGCGTCTCGACGAGCACGAAGATCGCGACCGTGAAGATCGTGATGAAGAGGTAGCTCGTGCGGATGCCCTCGGCGTTGTCCGACTCCGGCACCACGGGCGTGAACTGCGCGAGAGCGGAGGGCGCGACGATCGCTGCGACCAGAGCGCTGCCGACAGCACCGAGAAGGAGACGTCGCACCGGCTGCCATTCTATGAACGTGGCCGAGAGCGCGTCCCGGAGAACCCGCGTACGGCTGCCCGCCGACGTCGTGCGGCCCTTCGAGGTGTTCGTGAACGGCATCGAGCAGCAGGAGGGCAGCGATTACTGGATCGAGGGGCGCACCCTCGTCTTCGACCGCGAGCTCAGGACCGAGGGCAAGCTCGGCTTCTGGCGCTGGCTCTCGCTGTGGGTCGGAATCGCCGGCACGTACCGGCAAAACGACTCGGTGGACGTCGCGTACCGGCGGGACGGTAAGCCGGTCGTCGCGTCGCGGCTTCCTCTCGAGCCGCTCGCGTAGAGCGCTACGCCCCCTCGGCCGGGCGCACGTTCTGCTCGAGGCGCTCGAGCAGTCCACGCAGCTCGTCGAGCTCCCCCTCACCGAGGCCTGCAGTCAGGCGGCGGTTGAACGCGATCACCGCCTGACGCAGCTCGGCGTGCTTCGCGCGGCCCGCGTCCGTCAGCTCGACGCGCACCGCGCGGCGGTCGTGCGGCTCCCGCCTCCGGACGACGAGCCCGGCCTCCTCGAGACCGTCGAGGTGTCGGGTGAGAGTCGGGCCCTCGATGTGCATCGCACGGGCGAGGTGCTGCTGCGCGGGCCAGGACTCGCCCATGAGCGCCGTCAGGATCAGCCACATCGGCAGCGAGCCGCCGGCCTCCGCGAGCGCGTCCGCGAAGGCACGGCTCACCGACTTCGAGGCGTGTGCGAGCTGGAGGCCGATAGGTGTGCCTTGTGGCTTCATGGTCAGGTTTGCATCGGTAGGGTACTAATCGTTAGTATACGAATGATTCGCAAGCTAGGCATTGGAGGTCCTTGTGGGCTACGTCACGTCAGTCTTGGCCTCGGTCGGTGACGACGGAGGGCACTGGTGGTTCGTGTTTCCGTTCTTCTGGCTCCTCTGGCTCGCCGTCATCGCGACCTTCCTCTACTTCGTCTTCGGTCGGAGGTGGAGGCGCTGCTCGCCGGGGACGGATCGCGCCCGGGCGATTCTCGCCGAGCGGTTCGCGCGCGGTGAGATCTCCAGCGAGGAGCTCCGCGAGAAGCTCGCGCAGCTGCCCTGAGCGCCGTCGGTACTGTGGCGCGAATGGTCCAGGAGAACGGAATCGAGGTCAGAGGGCTCGTCCGGGAGTACAGGAAGGGGCCGCGGGCGGTCGACGGGATCGACCTGTCCGTGGCCCCCGGAGAGATCTACGGCTTCCTCGGTCCGAACGGAGCGGGGAAGTCGACGACCGTCCACGTCTTGACGACGTTGCTGCCGCCGACGGCGGGCACGGCTCTGGTCGGTGGCTACGACGTCGTGAAGGACGGGCCGAAGATCCGCGGTCTCATCGGGGTCGCGCTCCAGGAAGCCGCGCTCGATCCGCTGCTCACCGCGCGGGATCATCTGCGACTTCAGGCCACGCTGCAGAGCGTCCCGGCAGCGCAGCGTGAACCGCGGGCCGAGGAGCTCCTCCATCGGGTCGGTCTCGTCGACGCCGCAGATCGGAAGGTCGCCGGCTACTCCGGGGGCATGAAGCGGCGACTCGACCTCGCGCTCGCACTCGTGCACAGCCCTCGCGTCCTCTTCCTCGACGAGCCGACGACGGGCCTCGACCCGCAGAGCCGTACCGACATCTGGAACGAGGTCGCCCTGATGCGCCGTGAGGCGGGCGTCACGGTGTTCCTGACGACCCAGTACCTCGAGGAGGCGGACATCCTCGCCGATCGCGTCGGGATCATCGACCAGGGCAAGATCGTCGCCGAGGGCACGCCCGCCGAGCTTAAGGCCGAGATCGGCCGCCCCAGCATTCATGCGATCCCGCGGACGGACGACGACCGGCCGAAGATCGCCGCCTTCCTTGCCAGGTTCGGCGAGCCCCTGGCGTCGACGCGTGACGTCGCAGTGCGGCTGAACGACGGGCTCGGCCTCACCGACATCGTGCGGGCGGTGGACGCCAACGGCGTCGACATCGCCGACCTCGAGGTCCACGCGCCGACGCTCGATGACGTCTTCCTCGCGAAGACCGGCCGGACGCTCGAAGGCGCGGCGGAAGAGGCAGAGACGGCGGGCCAGGCGAAGCGCCGGACGTGAGCGCGACGATGACCCAGGTCGGCGCGATCGCGCGGCGCTCCGTCGTGCGCACCTCCCGCCAGCCGGCGAGCATCATCCCGCCCCTGATCTTCCCGGTCGCGCTCATGCTCGTGAACGCCGGGGGGCTGCGGTCGTCGACGAACCTTCCCGGTTTTCCCACCGACTCGTTCCTCGCGTTCGCGCTCGCAGTGCCGTTCATCCAGGGCGCGCTCTTCTCGACGATGAACGCGGGCACCGACATCGCCCGCGACGTGCAGACGGGATTCGTGAACCGACTCTCGCTGACCGCCCTGCGCGACTGGCCGCTGCTCACCGGACAGCTCGCGGGGATCGTCGTCCTCGGCGTCGTCCAGGTCCTCTTCTACATCGCGGTCGGCCTCATCGCCGGCGTGCACTTCGCGTCCGGCCCCGCCGGGATCGCCGTCCTGATCGTGTACGGCGCGATCGTCGCGCTCTCCTTCGGAGCGCTCGGCGCGTTCCTCGCCTACCGAACCGGCTCCGGCGAGACGATCCAGGCCCTCTTTCCCGTTCTCTTCGTCTTTCTCTTCATCTCCTCGATGAACGCGCCGCGGAACCTGATCGGCGTGGACTGGTTCCGGATTGCGGCCACTCTGAACCCCGTTTCGTACATGATCGAGGCCGTCCGCAGCCTCATCATCACGGGCTGGGATTGGCAAGCGCTCGGGCTCGGCTTCGGCTTCGTCATCGTGCTGGGCCTCGTCTCGCTCCGGCTGGCGTCCGGTGCCCTCCGTACTCGGATGACGCGGACGTGACGACCGTGAACGTCATCCTCGGCGTGTCCCGGCGCACGCTCAAGAACGCCCTGACGAACCCGCAGATTCTCTTACCCACCCTCGCTTTCCCGCTGTTCTTCTTCACCGCCTTCGCGGGGGGCTTGTCCCAGGTCTCCAGGGTCCCCGGCTTCGACTACGAGCCGGGCTATACCGCGTTCCAGTTCGTGTTCGTCCTCCTGCAGTCCGCCGCCTTCAGCGGTGTCTTCACAGGCTTCGGTGTCGCGCGTGACTTCGAAGGCGGCTTCGCCAAGCGGCTCATGCTCGCCGCGCCGCGGCGAAGCGGGATCGTGCTCGGGTATGCGCTCGCTGCGCTCGTACGCTGGTCGATCGTGGCGGTGCTGCTCACCGTGATCGCGCTGATCGTGGGCATGAACGTCGGGGGCGGCGCCGTGGACCTCGTCGGCCTGTACGTGCTCGCCGCGCTCGTGAACTTCT
Organism: Actinomycetota bacterium; assembly: GCA_046731795.1. GTDB lineage: Bacteria > Actinomycetota > Thermoleophilia > Gaiellales > Gaiellaceae > GMQP-bins7. The sequence goes on from JBKPLV010000241.1 coordinate 8,393, forward strand.
GCGGCTTCTTCTGGGCCGGCGGGGTCGCCATGCGCCTGCGGACGATCCAGGCCGGGCCGCTCATGCAAATGCCCGTCTTCCTCATCCTCTTCTTCGCCCCGGTGTACGTGCCGCTCGACCTGCTCCAGGGATGGATCCACGGCGTCGCCACGGTGAACCCGCTCACGTACCTGCTCGAAACGGGCCGAGGGTTCGTCGCCGGCGACGCACCCCACGTCGCGGGCGCCTTCGGGATCGCGATCGCCCTCGGGCTCCTCTTCTGGACCTGGGCGTTCCGGAGCCTGCGGAGCGCCGAGGCCGCGGGCGCGTAGCCGCTACGCGTCGAGCACGCGGAGCAGCGCGTCGACGACCTGCGGGTCGAACTGCGCGCCCGAGCTCTCGACCAGCCTCCGCCTCGCCTCGGCCTCGCCGAGCGACTTGCGGTACGGCCGGTCCGTGGTCATGGCGTGGAATGCGTCGCAGGCGAGGACGATGCGCGACTCGAGCGGGATCTGCTCGCCTTGCAGGCTGTCGGGGTAGCCCGTCCCGTCGAAGTGCTCGTGCGCGCAACGAACGATGAGCCTGACCTCGCCGAGCTGCTCGATCGGGGCGAGGATGCGCTCGCCGAGGACGGGATGGGTCTCGATGATCCGTCGCTCCTCGGGGGAGAGGGGGCCGGGCTTCATGAGGATCCGGGACGGGATGCCGATCTTCCCGATGTCGTGGAAGAGCGCGCCGAGCTCGAGGCGCTTCAGTTCGTTCGGCTCGAGGCCGAGTTCCTCGCCGACCCGGAGGGCGAGGTCGGTGATCCAGCGCGCGTGGGAGGACGTGTACTCGTCGTTCGCCTCGAGCGCGTTGGCGAGAGCCTCGACCGTCGCCAGGAACGTCCGCTCGAGCGTCTCGTAGCTCGCGGCCGTCTGGAGCGCAAGCTGCGCCTGCCGCGCGATGCTCCCGAGCAGCTCCAGCTCGCGGTCGTGGTGCGTCGCCTTCACCGGCACGGCCGCCGCGACGACGCCCCAGCGCCCGTCGACGGTGAACGGCGCGACCGCGAACCGCCCGTCCGTGCCTGCGGGCGCTGCCGCGATCGTCGCGTACTCCGGCCCGTCGACGACGTAGGGCTCCTTGCGATCGAGCCACGGCGCCAGGTGCTCGGCCGGGATACGAACGGGACCGCGCGCCAGCGCCTCGTGGACCTCGGCCGGGAACCCGGCGAGGCGCTCCAGCGCACCGTCCTCGGCGTGCTGGAGCCAGACTGACGTATTCGGGCTCGCGATGATGCTCGCGGCGCCGGCGGCGACGCGTTCCGACACCTCGACGCTTCCGGAGGCCTCGGCGAGGTCACGGGAGAACGCGAGCAGGGCCTTGGCGCTCTCCGCCTCGCGGCGCTGGGCCTCGTACAGGCGGGCGTTCTCGAGCGCGACCGACGCGTGGCCGGCCAGGACCTCCAGCAGCCGGAGGTCGTCGGCGTCGAACTGGTCGAGGCCGAGCTTGGAGATGACGATCACGCCGGTCACGCGCGGGCCGAACCTCAGCGGGACCGCGAGGAGGGACTCCTCAATCTCCGCCGTGCCGGCGATCTGCTCGCCGAACTCGTAGTGCGCTGCGTCCCCGACGACGAGCGGCACCCCGGTCTCGGCGACGCGCCCCGTGACTCCGCGCCCGACCTGCGTCGGCAGGAGGTCGACGGGATCGCCGGGGGCGTCCACGATGAGGTCGCCGCGGAATGCGACCGGGACGAGGTCGTCTTCGTTGCGGAGGAAGACACGGCAGTTGTGGTAGTCGATCAGCAGGCGGAGCTCGTCGGCGATCGTCAGGCCGATCTGCGTCACGTCGTTGAGTCGCGAGAGCTTCCCCGAGAGGCTCTGCAGCATCTTCATGTGCGCGATCGAGCGCACGTCGTCGCGGCGGACGTGCTCTTCCTTGGGACGCTCGCGGTCGCTCTCGTCGAACGGCACCACGAGTCCCTTGCCACGGCTCTTCGCGGTCATCATGGCGGCCTCGGCGCACGCGACGAGCTCGCGTGGGTTGGCGGCGTTCTCGGGCCCGATGGCGATGCCGGACGAGACGGTGAGCTTGCCCACCGCATCCGCCGCGAGCTTGCCGAGCTGCTCGCCGATGCGCTCGGAGAGCGCCGTTGAGCTCCGGATGTCGCCGGAGGGCAGGATCACCGCGAACTCCTCGCCGCCCACGCGGCAGACGATGTCGCTCGCGCGCACCGACCCGCGAAGGACGTCCGCGACCTGCTGTAGCAGGTGGTCGCCGATGCCGTGGCCGTAGACGTCGTTGACCTTCTTGAAGTCGTCGAGATCGAGCATCACGAGCGCGACCGTCCCGCGCGCCGCCGATGCACGGAGGAGCTCCTGTCGCAGGCGGTCGTGGAACGCACGGTGGTTGTAGAGACCGGTGAGCGCATCGGTCTCGGCCTGGTGCTCGAGCCTTGCCCGGATGTGGGCGTTGTCGATCGCGAGCGCGGCCGCGTCGCCGAAGCGCTTCGCGAGGAGGAACTCCTCGTCCGAGAAGGCAGCGTCCTCGCCGACCCGATAGATGTTCAGCGTTCCCTTGAGCTGTCCGCGCGCGACGAGCGGCACGGCGATCAGCGCTTCGGGCTCGATCGGCGTCCCGGGCACGAAGCGGACCCGCGGATCGAGGTGCGCCTGGTTCGAGAGCACGGCCTCGCGGTGCTCGACGGCCCAGCCGGTGATCCCCTCGCCGAACGAGAACGTCTCGCTCATGACCTCGTCGGCCCACTCGGTCTTGGCGAGGACCGGGATGAGCTCACGCTTCGCCTCGTCCGCCTCGTAGATGTGGACGTCCTCGTACGGTACGAGCTCCGCGAGCGTGTCGGCGATGCGCTCGAGGAGCGCGTCGAGGCTCTGCTCGGAGAGCACGTCGTGGAAGATCTCGGCGAGACGGCGGTACGGCTCGGCCGAGCCGCTCGAGACGAGGCTGATCTGCGGCCGCGGGGCCGGTGGGATGGGTGCAGGGTCGGACATGCCGCCTCGAAGGTCATCGGACGACGGCGGATCGTGCTTGAGCGCGCTTTGCGAAGATCCCTCGCCATGGAGACGCCTGACGCGCGGCGCGCGCTGCTCGCCGGTCTCATCGACCACGCGCCGACGTTTCCTCCCGCGGCGCTCCCACCCGACGAGGCGCTGGCGGAGGATGCGCGGGCGCTCGCGAGCCCGCATTCGTGGACGCTGGGGCGCCTCGTCTGGCCGGCGTCTCTCCTCGACGAGCTCGCCGACGCCGAACGCCCTCTGAGCGCGGTTCTCGACGCGCCGCTTCCCGAGGAGGCAACCGTCGAGGCGGTCGAGGTGCGGTTTCGTGACGAGCTCGACGAGCTCGGCGCTCCGGCCTCCGAGGTGTACGTCGAGGTTCCGATCGACGACGCGCTCGAGCGGCGCCTCGACGCGATCGGGGAGCGCGGATTCCGTGCGAAGGTGCGCTGCGGCGGCGAGGTCGTGCCAGCCGTGGACGAGCTCGCGTGCTTCGTCTGTGCCTGCCGCGAGCGCGGGCTCGTCTTCAAGGCGACCGCGGGCCTCCACCACGCAACGCGCATGAACGGCGAGCACGGATTCCTGAACCTCCTCGCGGCGGTCGTGTTCGCCGGGGGCGAGGAGGCCGCGCTCACCGAGACGGATGCAGGCGCGTTCTCGCTCGACGAGTCGACCTTCTCGTGGCGGGGACGGACCGCCGGGGCGCCGGAGCTGGCACGCGCGAGGCGCGAGCTCTTCCACTCGATCGGGAGCTGCAGCTTCTTCGAGCCCGTCGAGGAGCTCGAGACGCTGGGAGTGCTGCCGTGACCGGAGCGGTCGGCTTCGGCGTGTGCACCGTCGGCGGCGGCCAGCCGCGCGTCGCGTTCAGGGTCGGTCACGGGCTTCTCGATCTCGCGGCCCACGGCCTCGGCGCAGTCTTCGAGGCGGTCAGCCTCAACCCGTTCCTCGCCCTCGGCCGCGCCGCGTGGGAGGACACACTCACGCGGATCGACGAGCTGGTGCGCGGGGGCGCCGATCTCGTCCCGCTCGAGGACGTCGAGGTGAGCCTTCCGTTCGCGGTCGCCGACTACGTCGACTTCTACTCGTCGCTCGAGCACGCGACGAACCTCGGCCGCATGTTCCGCCCGGATGCGGAGCCGCTTCTTCCCAATTGGCGCCACCTCCCCGTCGGCTACCACGGGCGCGCGGGCACGGTCGTCGTCAGCGGCACCCCGATCGTGCGTCCCTGCGGGCAGTCGAAGGCGCCCGGTGACGCGGCGCCGAGCTTCGGTCCGAGCCGGCGGCTCGACATCGAGCTCGAGCTCGGCTTCGTCGTCGGCGTCGGGAGCCGGGTGGGGGAGCCGGTGAGCGCTTCGGCGTTTCGCGACCACGTCTTCGGCGTCCTGCTCGTGAACGACTGGAGCGCGCGTGACATTCAGGCGTGGGAGTACCAGCCACTCGGCCCGTTCCTCGGGAAGTCGTTCGCGACCTCGGTCGGTGGCTGGGTGACGCCGCTCGCCCTGCTCGAAGATCGGTTCGTGCCCGGGCCTGCGCAGGATCCCGGGCCGCTGCCGTACCTTCAAGTGGACGGCGACTGGGCGCTGGACGTCGAGCTCGAGGTCGAGGTCTGCGGTACGGCGGTGTCGAGAACGAATGCGCGCGGCCTGTACTGGTCGATGCCACAGCAGCTCGCGCACGCGACGGTCAACGGCGCGTCGATTGCGACCGGAGATCTCTTCGCGTCCGGGACGATCTCAGGCCGGACGCACGGCAGCGAGGGCTCGCTGATCGAGCTGACCCGGAACGGTGCGCAGCCCGTCGGGCTCGCGGACGGCTCGACGCGGTCGTTTCTCGAGGATGGCGACGAGGTCGTGCTCAGAGGTCGCGCCGGCGACTTGGAGCTCGCCGAGGTGCGTGGAACGATCCTGCCGGCGCGCTGCGTCTAACTCGCAGGAAAGCGCCCGGCCCGGTAGAGCTGGCCCTCGAGGCGCCGGCCGAGCACACCCTCGAGCCACTCCGACGTCTCGATCAGGCGGTCGAGGTCTACGCCCGTCTGCACGCCTTCGCGCTCCAGCAGGTAGAGGAGATCCTCGGTCGCGATGTTCCCGGTCGCGTTCGGCGCAAACGGGCAGCCACCAAGACCTCCGACGGACGCGTCGAGCACGGCCGCGCCGGTCTCGAGTGCCGCGAGAGCATTCGCGTAGCCGCCGCTCCGCGTGTTGTGGAAGTGGCCTCCGACGGGACGTCCGAAGGCTGCGACCCTGGCGACGAGTGCCCGGACGGCGCTCGGCGAGGCGACGCCGATCGTGTCGGCGAGGATCAGCGCGTCGGGCTCGGCCTCCGCGACCTGCTCGGCGATCTCGACCACCCGGTCGGGATCGACCTCGCCCTCGAACGGGCAGCCGAACGCGACACTGATGGTCACCGCACAGCGGACCCCGTCACCGCGTGCGCGGGAGACGATTCGCCGGGCGGTGGCGAGCGAGTCCTCGACGGCGGCGCCCTGGTTGCGCTGGTTGAACGACTCGGTCACGCCGAAGGCGAAGCGCACCTCGTCGAGGCCGGCAGCGAGGAGCCGGTCGTAGCCGCGCTCGTTGAGCGCGAGCCCGGCACGCACCGACCCGGGGCACGGGCCGACCGCCGACACCACGTCCTCCGCGCCCGCCATCTGCGGGACGCGCCGTGGATCGACGAAGCTGGCGACCTCGATACCGGGAAGACCTGCATCGGCGAGTCGTCGAACGAGCTCGGCACGGACGTCGACGGCGAGGATGTCCGGCTCGTTCTGCAGGCCGTCGCGCGGCCCGACGTCGTAGACCGTCACCCGCGTTGCCGTCACGGCGTCACCGTAGCCACGCGGCACAGTGTCACAAGACGCCGGCAGCGCTAGGCTGCCCGCGATGGCCGGGGCGATCGTGGTCGGTGTCGACGGGTCGGAGATCTCGCACGAGGCTCTGCGCTGGGCGGCGGAGGAAGCGCGGATCCGCTCGGCCAGGCTCGTCGCCGTTCACGCCTGGGCGTTTGTGGCACCGCAGCCGATCGGCGATCCGGGAATGCTCGCGGTGCCGGCCGGCGACATTCCCGGGCAGCTGGATGCCGAGCAAGACGTGGCACGCATCGCGCTCGACGACTCGGTCGCCGGCGTGCTCGGTGCGGACCCCGGGATCGAGGTGGAGAAGAAGCTCGTGGAGCGCGACCCCGGCGAGGCGCTCGTCGCCGAGAGCGCGGACGCGGACCTCCTCGTCGTCGGCTCGCACGGGCGGACGGGTTTCAAGGCAGCGCTCCTCGGCTCGGTCAGCCGGTACGTCGTCGACCACTCAACCTGCCCGGTGGTCGTCGTCAAACTTTCGAAGTAGAGCGGTGCCTACAGCTCGTCCGTCTTCGCGGCGAGCTCGCGATCCTTGTCGGTGACGCCGCCGGCGGTATGGGTCCACCAGCGAAGCGTCACCTCCCGGTAGCTGATCGAGATGTCCGGGTGGTGATCCTCCGCCTCGGCAAGCGCGCCGACGCGGTTCACGAACTCGAGAGCCGCCGGGAAGGTCTCGAGCTCGAACGTGCGCTGGAGGGCGCCGTCGACCTCTTGCCAATCCGTGGGAGCCACATGGCCAGTATCTACGATCGATGACAGTGCCCGTCGCGACCGAGAAGGCAGCCCGTGAGGTCGGACGGCGCAACGAGCCGAGGCGCGCGGGCCGGGAGCTCCTGCTCGAGGTCGTCTTTCGCCCCGTCTCGAACCTGGCCGCCTCCGTCTTCGCGCGGGCCGGAATCTCGCCACCCGCGGTCGTTCTCGTGAACGCCGCCGCCGGCCTGGTTGCCGCTCTGGCGTTGGCCGCAGGCGATCTGGTCGCCGCCGCGCTCCTCCTTCAGGTGAAGACGCTGCTCGACAACACGGACGGCCAGCTCGCGCGTATCAGCGACCGCGTGACGCTTCTCGGCCGGTATCTCGACACCGAGGCCGATCTTCTCGTCAACGCCGCGATCTTCGCCGCGCTCGGCTACGTCACCGGGCAGCCGTTGCTCGCGGCGGCCGGCTTCGTCGCTCTCACGCTCGTGCTCGCGGTCGACTTCAACATGACCGAGCTGTACCGGGAGGCGCGCGGGGTCTCCATTCCCGCGCCCATGCCGACCGGAGGTCGCGTCGAGCGCGCTCTCGAATGGATCTACGCTCGGGTGTTCGGGCCGCTCGACCGTCTCGTCCGCGAGGTCTCGCGCCGCCGGTTCGAGCGGGTCGTGGGCGACGAACGCTCGCCCGCGCGTGTGCAGGAGGCGCGGCTTGCGTATCTCGACCCGGTAAGCGTGTCGGTGCTCGCGAACCTCGGGCTGACGACGCAGCTCGCCGCGCTCGGCTTGTGCCTCGCCCTGGGCGTGCCCGAGCTCTATCCATGGTTCGTGCTGGCTTGCCTCGCGGGGCTCGCCCCGCTCCACGTCCGGGGGGAGCTGCGCGCGAGGGCTGTGCTCAGTGCGCCCCGCGCAGCGTGACGCGCTGGCCGTTCATCGACGCAGCGTCGTCCGAGCACAGATAGGCGATCGCCTCGGCGATCTCCTCTGCAGGCGTGAACGTCGAGAAGTCCTTGTCCGGGCTCTCCGCGCGCATCGCGGGCGTCACGATCGCGCCCACCACGACGATGTTCGCGGTCGCCCCGGAGCCCTTGAATCGGTCGGCGAGCGCGAGCGTCCAGGCCTCAGACGCCGCTTTTGCCGCGGCGTAGGAGGCATTGGGGTGCGTAGGCTGCTGCGCCTGTCCCGCGGACACGAGGACGAAGCGGCCGCGGCCGCTCTCGATGAGCTTCGGAGTAAAGGCCTGCGTCGCGTGCTGGACGGTGCGCACGAGGAGCGTGCTCAGAAACTCCCAGTCTTCGAGCGGGGCCTCCTCGATCGGCTCCCCGCCGCGCCAGCCTCCGACGAGGTGCACGAGCCCGTCGACGCGCCCCTCGTGGCGACCAGCGAGGTCGGCGACCCAGGCCTTCGTCGCGTCGGGGTCGAGCAGGTCGACGACGTCCGTCTCGATCCCGGGCGCGATCTCCCTCGCCAGCGCTTCGAGAGATTCTGCGTCGCGTCCGCAGACACATGTCTGCACGCCCGACTCGGCGAGTCGTCGCACGACGGTCGGGCCGAGATTCCCGGCGCCGCCCGCAACGGCGATCACGCGTCCTTCGAGCGCCTGCGCCACGTTGCCACGCTAGCAACGTAGGTCAGCCGGCCGCGTTCGCGCGTTCGGTGCGGATCGGCCGCAGCTGTTGCCGCGGCCGATCCGCGACTCCGGCTAGGTGACCTTCAGCACGCCCTTCATCGTCGTGGCGTGCGGGTCGCACATGAAGCGGTAGGTGCCCTTCTTCAGCGAGACCTTCCACACGACGGTCTTGACGCCGGCGACGCTCGTCTTCTTGTTCAGACCGGCGCCGACGAGGTGGAAGTTGTGAATGCTCGAGCGGTCGCGAACGGTGATCTTGTACACACCGTGCTTCACCTTCTTGGCATTCATGCTGATGGTGAATCCGGGACCGACGGTCGCAGTCAGCTTTCCGACGGTCGTGGCGGCGGGCACGGCCGCGGTGAGCGCCAGGGCTCCCACGATCGCTGCCAGCAACGTGAGTATTCGCATAGTCCGTCCTTTCACTTCAGTTCATACGCGACCAGTGCGTAGTGCGGTTTGGGGTTGGTTCCGAGGCCGGGGGTTCCGGCTCCGACGAGGACCATTCTGTCTGTAACGGCCGGGAAGGCGTTGACCCCTGCCGGAGCCTGTGCGCTCCAGAGGCGTTTTCCGCTCGCGGTCGAGAACGCATAGATCTTCCCCGTGAAGTCGGAGGTAAACACGACGTCGTTCGCGACGGTCGCCGCGCCGAAGTTCGGATGCGGGAGCGTCCGCTGCCACTTGACCTTACCGGTGGCCGCGTCGAATGCGGTCAGGCCACCGTTCGCCTTCGCGAAGGCGTTCTGGGGGACGGAGAGCGAGGTCGCGGACTGGCGAACGCAGAGGTTCAACCAGGGAACGAACAAGGTCCCGCCGGCCTGCGCCATGGGTGTCTCGACGCCGCCAAAGTCACCCGGGCAGACGGTGACGGGCTTCTTCGGGAGCGGACCCGTGTCGTTCACGTGCCGCCCGACGTTCTTCCGCCAGACGGGGTTGCCGTTCGCCGCGTTCCAGGCGAAGACCTTGCCCATCTTCCCGGCGCCGAAGACCAACTGTGCGCCCGACGAGGGTGAGTACAGGACGGGAGCGATCATGAGGTCGTAGTCCCGCACGTCGTGCGCGATCACCTGGCGGAACCACTTCAGCTTCCCGGTCGCGCCGTCGAGGACGACGAGCGAGTCGGTGTAGTGATTCGCTCCCGGGTGCAGCGAGCCGTTCGGGTTCTTCGGAGAGTTCGGCCAGGGGCTCGGATTCGCGACGCCGAGATACACGTCGCCGTTCGTGCCGACCGCCGGCGGGTACCAGAGGCCACCGCCACCGCCCGTCTTCGCATTCTTGGCTCGGTCGACGGTGTCGAACGACCAGACCGTCTTCCCGTTCGCTGCGTCGAGCGCGTACACGACGCCGGCAGCGCCGGGTCGGTAGAAGTGCCTGACGTCACCGCCGGGGACGGTCGAGATGAGCACCTTGTTGTCGTAGACCTGGGGTGCCATGTCGATCCCGATGTTCAGCGTCCTCGCGAGCCGGTGCTTCCAGAGCACCTTGCCGTTGTCGGGATCGAGCGCGAACACGGCGCTCGACGTCGATCCGTAGAGCCTGCCGTATCCGATCGCAACGCCATTCGGCCCGATCGTCGGGCTCTTGAACGTCCGCTTCCACCTGAGCTTCCCGGTCTGCTGGTCGACGGCGTAGACGTTCGAGTTCAGGTCCTGGAGGTAGACGACGCCGTCGAGCACGATCGGCGTCGTCGCGAAGTTCCCGAACGGGCCGGTGCCCGGAATCGTGAAGCTCCACTTCTTCGTCAGCGTGCCGACGTTCGCCGCCGAGATCTCGGTGCTCGTGGTTGCTCGCGAGTTCGCGAGGTCGTAGTTGTGTGCCGGCCAGGCATCGCCGGACTCGGTGAGCTCGGGGGGCGGTTGCCCGGCATCGGAGCGAGCCAACGCGATTCCTGCGGCAGCGGCGAGTACGAGCAGCGCGCTGGCGACCGCGACCGCGAGCCTCGTCCGGCGGGGGATGGGGACTCTGCGCTCCATCGAGAGGCCTCCTTGTCTTTGCTTCGCCTCCCGCTTTACTGAACTCATCAGTTGCGAAAGGCCTTCGTCGCCAAAAACGCAACTGCCGGGTATCGTTATTCCCGAGAAGATGGAGACGTGACCGTCCCGCCCGGCGCTGAGCACTCGGAACGACCTCGCGGACGTGGCCGGCCCCGCCGCGCGGCGGCGCGAGGCGCGATCGTGCGGGCGACGCTCGAGCTCGTCGCGGAGCGTGGCTTCCAGGCGGCGACGATGGACGCCATCGCTGATCGCGCAGAGGTCAGCAAGAACACGATCTACCGGCGCTGGAGCTCGAAGGAGCTGCTCATCGCGGACGCGCTGCGCGAGCTGACGGCGCAAGCGCAGGTCTCGGGAGAGGGCGAGATCTACGCGTTGCTGCTCGAGCACATCCGCGACGTCGCGCGGCTCCTCGCCGATCCTCTGATGGGGCGCTTGCTGCCCGGGCTCCTTGGAGAGCTGCAACGCAACCCGGCCTTCGCCGACGCGTACGCGGACCGCGTCGTGCGTCCGCTCCGGGAGGCGATCGTCGACCTGCTCGAGCGGGCGATCGCGCAAGGCGATCTCCGCTCGGATGCGCGCGCGGACGAGGTCGCGGATCTCCTGATCGGCCCGCTGCTCCTGCGGCACCTCTTCGAGTCCGGGCTTCCGAAGCAACCGCGCCGCTACCCCGAGCAGTTGCTCGAGACCATCTGGGCCGGCATCGCGCCCCGGCCGTAGCACCGCGAACCCGACGCCATGTTTCTGAGAAGTGCGAGTGCCCCCGGCATGAATCGAACATGCGCACGCGGTTTGGAAACCGCCGTACTGTCCATGTGGCATGGCGGTTCGCGAGCGCTGATCGTCGCACCATCGAATGCGCGGCGAGCGAGAGCGCGTGAGCGGAGAGCCTCGAGCTCCGTCACGTCGACCGCGAGCTCGACGTCATGCGGACGAGCACGACTCAGTTGCTCGATGACGGGATGCCCTCGAAG
>JBKPLV010000242.1:0-3014 GCA_046731795.1 Actinomycetota bacterium
GCGCTGATCGTCGCACCATCGAATGCGCGGCGAGCGAGAGCGCGTGAGCGGAGAGCCTCGAGCTCCGTCACGTCGACCGCGAGCTCGACGTCATGCGGACGAGCACGACTCAGTTGCTCGATGACGGGATGCCCTCGAAGAGAGCGTTGGTGCTTGATCTCTTGCTCGCTCAATCCGACGGAACGCCGCTTCTCACCGAGCTGAAGATCAAGAAGGACACGCACCCCGTCTGCGCTCTTGTCCAAGCGCTTGCAGCTGCAGCGCACCCCGTCACGCCCGCGCAACGCAACCGCTTAGAGAACTGCTATTCGGAAAAGGTCGCGCTGCCGCGAGCCGGGCTCTTGAGGTTGCGGTCCGTCGCGAGCCTGATTCGGCAGATCTACTTCCTCGTGCCTGACGACCTCGAGCAGCGCTCGATCGTACTGCGGTGCTTATGAGCTGGGCGTCTCGTTCGAGGCTCACGTGCGCCCTGACATCTGACTGTGTTTCCCGTGGTCGACATCGATTTGCCTGCGATGGCCCCGGGAGGACTCGAACCTCCGACACCAGGTTTAGGAAACCTGTGCTCTATCCCCTGAGCTACGAGGCCGCGACGCAAACGGTAGAGGATTCTTCGGCGCCGCTCGCCAGTCGTTCCGGGTCGCCCAAGGCTGCTCCGCGGTGAGCCGCGCCGCGGCTGAAGAGTAGTAACCGGTCGTACTTCGCGGCTCGAAACACGTTTAGGCCAATCGAGCACAGCTCTGGTCAGAGCACATCCGCCCGCGGAGACGACCGCGTCCACGCGATCAGCCGAGCGCCTGAACTGTTGGTCCGCGCGCTCAGCGGGCGAGCGTGATCTCGGCCTCGAGGTACGGGGAGGCGAGGAAACGCTCTCGGCGCGTCTCCGAAAGAGCCGCCGCGAACTGCTCGAGCGCGCGCCGCGCCAGCCCATGCGCTTCGTCGGCGCCGTCGTCGTCGCCCGCATCCGCGCGCACACGCGCGAGGGCGACCGCGGTGCTCCAGATCGTCGGAGGATGGGCGAGCTCCTGTGCGCCCGGGAGAGCGCGGCCGAGCTCGGCCGCGGCCTCCTCAATCCGACCCAGGTCGTGAAGGGCGCGACCGAGCGAGAGCCGTGAGGCCTGCACGTACTTCCGCCGCCGGTAGTGCTCGGCCGTCGCCAGGGCTTCCAGCGCAGCGTCGAGAGCCTGCTCCGCACGTCCCGCACCGAGCGCTATTTCCGCCTTTGCATGGAGAAGGCGCGTCGTCCACAGCCACTGATGCCATCCTTTCGTCTGCGCCGCTGCGTCCCAAAGCGACGGCCAGGCGGACTCGGCGCGGCCCACGTCCCCGGCGATCAGGTCCAGCAGGAGCAAATCGATCTTGCCGCTCACCTGGGACCCAGGGAAGCGGGCCTCCTCCCCGAGCGCGATGGCGTGCTCATTTAGGCGGCGCGCCTCGTCGATCTCGAAGAGCTCGCGCAGCACGCCCGCCCACATCGCGGTGGCACGGCTGGTGAAGCGGGGCTCCACCTCGAACATCGCTCCTTGCGTGACCGCCTGCTCGAATGTGGCTAGTGCCTCTTCGTGCAGGCCAACGCCAGCGAGACCGAGACCGAGGTGAGCAGGCCCGCTGATCATGGCCTCGACGTACGCGGCCTCCTCGCCGAGCTCGGCCCCCCGCCGCGCGGGCGCGAGCACCCGCTCGTAGTCGCCGCGCCAGTAGTACTGGATGCTGCTCCACAGGTGCGCCTCCGCGAACTCACGCCGCCGCATCCCCGGACGCCAACGCGCTAGGGCGCGCTCATTCATCTCCACGGCCTCGTCGATCGACCCGTCCATGGCCGCGGCCGTGCTGAGGAGCGACTGCGTGACAACCTCCAGTTCCTCATCTCCGAGTTGATCCGCGAGCTCACGTGCCTCCTCCCAGTAGCGGTGAGCGCCCTGCGCGTCGCCGAGCCAGAAGGACGCCCGTCCGCGCGCACTCAGCGCATCGAAACGCTGGCGGCCCTCGAGCTGAGGAAGCAGCGCCTCGAGCTCCTCGATCGCCGGAGCGAACACGCCCGCCTGTACGTGGGCGACGGCGCTGGCGAGCCGGACGTCCATGCGGCGCTCATCGGAGACGGCGGGGACGAGATCGAGCGCTCGCTCGTACAGCGCGAGGGCGTCGGTCGCCCAGCCCCGTTCCGCAGCCGTCAAAACCCAGTGCAGCTCGCGCTCGGGATCCCCCGCCTCACGCCAGTGGTTTGCGAGTACGGTCGCCCACTCGCCGATGCGGTCCCCGACGGCGTCTTCGAGGTATTGCGCGATCTCGGCGTGCCGCTGTCGGCGTACCGAGCGCGGGAGCGTCGCGTAGGCCACCTCCCGGATCAGCATGTGCTTGAAGACGAACTGCGGATCGCCCTGCAAGCGGGATCCCGGCTCGCGCCGAACGAGGTCCCGCTGCTCGAGACGATCGAGGAGGTCGTCCACGGCGCTGCCGTTTCCGGGTGCGAGTGCACCGCGCCAGAAGACCTTTCCGACGACCGCGGCATGCAGGAGCAGCGAACGCTCCTCTGTCGGGAGCGTGTCCAGGCGCGCGGCGATGATGCCGCGCACGTTCGTCGGGAGCTCGTTCGCGGCGGTGGCCCCTTCGCGCCGCGAAGCGGCGAGCTCCTCGAGGAAGAGTGGGTTGCCCTCGGCGGTCTCGGTCAGCCGGTCCGCTGAGCCCAAGTCCTCGCCGAGGAGCAGCCGCGCGAGCGCGAGCGAGTCACTCGGTGCGAGCGGCTCGAGCGGCAGCGCGCTGTAGGCCGTAAGACCACCTCCCCAGCTGTTGCGGCTCGTGAGGAGCTCGGGCCGTGCCAGAGTGACGAGGAGTACGGGCACATCGCGGAGGCGCGAGGCGAACGATTCGAGTAGGTCGAGCAGGCCGGGCTCGGCCCAGTGAATGTCTTCGAACACGAGCAAGGTCGGCCGGTCCTGCCCAAGAGCCTCGACGAAGCTTCGCGCGGCGAAGAAAGCCACGGGACGGTCGACCGCCGCACGCCCGGCCTCAAGCCC
>JBKPLV010000243.1:0-2873 GCA_046731795.1 Actinomycetota bacterium
ACGATCACACCGTCCTCGCGAGCCGCGTGCATCCGCTCGATCGGCAGATTCCTCGAGAAGCGCTCCATGCGCTCCTCGGTCGGCTCCAGGCCGAAGTACTGCCCGATCGCGAAAACCGCCTGCCCGAACTCCTCGAGGTCCGCGCAGGGCGCGACCTTGAACGCCATCTACGCGATCTTCTCCAGCGGCGCGTACTCCACCATCAGCCTCCGTTCCGTCCCGTCCGCGGCGAAGCGAACCGTAACGACTCCGCCCGGCTCGATCCCGGTGACGATGCCCTCGCCGAGCGAGCCGTGGCGGACGGCGTCGCCGGTCGAGAGCGCGATCCCGGGGCGCGGCTCGATCGCCGCGGAGGTCGGCGAGCCGTAGCCGCTCCAGGAGGACGGTCGCAGGCGTTCGCGCTCGACCTCCTGCGGCAGCTCGTCGAGGAAGCGCGACGCGAGGTTGTACTCGCGTCGGCCGAACAGCGACCGGGCCATCGTGTGGGTAAGCGTCAGCCGCTCCATCGCCCGAGTCATGCCGACGTAGCAGAGCCGGCGCTCCTCCTCGACGCCCTGCTCCTCGATCGAGCGCGAGTGCGGGAAGATTCCCTCCTCCATCCCGATCATGAAGACGGCCCGGAACTCGAGGCCCTTCGCGTTGTGCAGGGTCATGAGGGTGACAAGTCCGCGCTCGTCTCGGATCGTGTCCTGGTCGGAGACGAGCGAGATGTCCTGGAGGAAGCCCGCGAGCGTGGACTCCTCGGCGTTCTGCCGGTGCTCGCGCGCGACGCCGACGAGCTCCTGCAGGTTCTCGATGCGACCCCGCGCTTCGATCGTGCGCTCCGCCTCGAGCGCGTCGAGCGTCCCGGTCTTCTCGAGCACGCGCTCGAGGAGCTCGTCCACGTGGAGGTCTTGCGAGAGCGCCATGAGCTCTTCCATCGTCGCGTGGAAGCCGCGGATCGCCCGGCACGAGGCGGCGGTGACGCCCGCCGCCTCCGGGTCGGCCATCGCCTCGAAGAGCGTGCGCCCCGTGTTCTCGGCATGCGCGACGAGCCGCTGGATCGACGCGTCGCCGATGCCACGCCGCGGCCGGTTGGCGATGCGCAGGAGCGAGGTCGCGTCCTGCGGGTTGACGAGCACGCTCAGGTACGCGGTCGCGTCGCGGATCTCGGCGCGCTCGTAGAAGCGGGGGCCTCCGATGACCTGGTACGGCACGTCCTGGCGCACGAGCACGTCCTCGAGGACTCGCGACTGCGCGTTCATCCGGTAGAAGACCGCGATCTCGGCGGCGGAGAGCCCATTTCCGATGAGCGAGGCGATCTCGGCCGCGACGAAACGCGCCTCCGCGTGCTCGTCCTCGACCTCGATCACGTGCACGGGCTCGCCCTCGCCGAGCTCGGAGAACAGCCGCTTCGGCTTGCGCTCCGTGTTCTGCTCGATGAGCGAGTTGGCGGCGCGAAGGACGCTGTTCGTCGAGCGGTAGTTCTGCTCCAACGCGATGACCTGCGTCCCGGGAAAGTCGCGCTCGAACTCCATGATGTTCCGGATGTCTGCGCCCCGGAACGCGTAGATGGACTGGTCCGGGTCGCCGACGGCGCACACGTTCCCGTGCTCGCCGCCGAGCAGCTGCAGGAGGCGGTACTGCGCGTGGTTCGTGTCCTGGTACTCGTCGACGAGGACGTAGCGGAACGACTTCCGCCACCGCTCGAGCGCCTCCGGGAAGCGCTCGAAGACCTGCACCGTGAGCATGAGCAGGTCGTCGAAGTCGACGGCGTTCGAGGCGTGCAGGCGTCGCTGGTACAGCTCGTACGCCTCGGCCACGGTCTGGTCCCAGAACGACGCGACGCGCACCGCGTACTCCTCCGGGGAGACGAGCTCGTTCTTGGCCCGCGAGATCTGCGCGTGGATGCCGCGCGGCGAGAAGCGCTTCGGGTCCTTACCGAGCTCCTCGAGGCACGCCTTCACGAGCCGCACCTGGTCCTGGTCGTCGTAGATCGTGAACGTCGAGCGGTAGCCGAGCCGCTCGGCCTCACGGCGCAGCATGCGGCCGCAGGCGGCGTGGAAGGTGAGGATCCAGATCGCGCGGGCCGTCTGGCCGAGCATGCGCTCGAGCCGCTCGCGCATCTCGCCTGCGGCTTTGTTCGTGAAGGTGATCGCGAGGATCTCGTTCGGCTTCACGCCGCACGCGCGGATGAGGTGGGCGACGCGATACGTGAGGACGCGTGTCTTCCCCGAGCCCGCGCCTGCGACGACGAGGAGCGGGCCCTCGGTCGCGAGAACGGCCTCGCGCTGGGCCTCGTTCAGGTCGGCGAGGTAGCTCTCAGGGGTCGCGACGGCCACCGGCCGATGCTAGCCAGACGCGCGGAGGCTGCTTACCAGCGGACGGTCAGCTCGACGTGGGCCGGCATCTTGGGCCCCGATTGCGTGACGCTCACCCACGTGATCTTCCACGTGTACGTCCCCTTCGGCAGCGGCTCGAACGAGGCGGTGCAGTAGAACGACCCTGCGGCGCCCTGGCAGCCGGACGAGTTCGCAGACGTGTTGCTCGTGTGGATGAGCGGGCCGCCCTTCGGCGCATGCTTGCCTAGCAGGAAGAGCTTCGCGCGCCCTGCCGTCGGGACGCGGAGTCGGACGCTGAACGAGCCGGCCGCGTGCGTCGTGATCGTCACGGACGTCGAGGATCTGCTCGGAACGGAGTCCTCGAGGTAGACCCGGCTCTTGCTCTTCGCGAGCCCTGTAGCAGGCGCGAGCAAGGCGACGGCGGCTACGACGAGGACGAGACGCACGGCCGCATACTACGGACCCTCACGGCGATCGGCGAGGCACGATGGCGATCCGGTCGCCGACCGGCACGACGTCGATCGCCGCGCCGTAATGCCGGGCGATCACCGC
>JBKPLV010000244.1:0-23783 GCA_046731795.1 Actinomycetota bacterium
GTGGACGTGCCGAACGCGACGATCATGATCGTGCAGGAGGCCGACCGCTTCGGCCTCGCGCAACTCCACCAGCTGCGCGGTCGTGTTGGTCGTGGCGCGGTGCAGTCGTACTGCCTGCTCGTCTCGCGCGCGAAGGAGGAGCTGTCGGAGACTGCGACCGAGCGTCTGGAGGCCATGGTTGCCACGACGGACGGCTTCGAGCTTGCCGAGCGCGACCTGGAGATCCGCGGCGAGGGCCAGCTGCTCGGCGCACGCCAGTCGGGCTACTCCGACCTCCGCTTCGTGCGGCTGCGGCGCGACCAGGACCTCCTCGAGCGCGCGCGCGAGGCGGCGCGCTCGCTCCCCGACGAGGGCCTGCTCGCCGACACGGTCGACCGGCTCCTCGGCGAGTCGGAGCACCTCGGCGCCTCGTGAGGATCGTCGCGGGCTCGCGGAAGGGCCACCGGATCGAGGCGCCGAAGGGGGTCGTGACACGGCCGACCGGCGACCGCGTTCGCGAGGCGCTCTTCTCGATCGTCGGGCCGGTGGAGGACGCACGCGTCCTCGACCTGTTCGCGGGATCCGGGGCACTCGGCCTCGAGGCGCTGTCGCGCGGCGCGGCGAGCTGCGTCTTCGTCGAGCGTGACCGTCAGGCTGCGCGCGTCATCCAGTCGAATCTCGAGAAGCTCCGTCTCACGGGCGCGGTCGTCGAGACGCGCGAGGTCCGGGCAGCGCTCCGCGAGGAGCGCGACCGCGGCCGGCGCTACGACCTCGTGCTCGCCGATCCGCCCTACGAGGACTGGGCAGGGCACGAGAGCGAGCTCGCGGAACTCCTTCCGACGGTTCTCGCCGAGGACGCCCTCGTCGTCGTGGAGACGTCCGAGCGGGTCGAGCCCGAGCTTCCGCTCGACCTCGTCACGACCCGGCGCTACGGTTCCGCACGCATTACGGTCTTCTCCCGATGATCACCGCAATCTGCCCCGGCTCCTACGACCCCGTCACGAACGGGCACGTCGACGTCATCCGTCGCGCGGCGGCGATCTTCGACCGGATCGTCGTCGGCGTCGTCCGTGACCCCACCCACAAGCAGCCTCTGTTCACGGTCGAGGAGCGGGTCGCCTTCCTCGAGGACGCGCTCGCCTCACATGAGAACGTCGTCATCGACGTCTTCTCGGAGCTCGTCGTCGAGTTCGCGAGGAAGCACGAGGCGACGACGATGGTGAAGGGGCTCAGGGTCATCTCGGACTTCGAGTGGGAGTTCCAGATGAACCACCTGAACCGGCAGCTCGCGCCCGACATCGAGACGCTCTACGTCATGGCGAACCCGCTGTACAGCTTCGTGTCGTCGAGCGGCGTGAAGGAGATCGCATCCTTCGGCGGGAAGGTCGACGAGCTCGTTCCCGCTGCGGTGGCTCGGCGCTTCGCCGAGCTCTACCCGGACGGGAAGCCCGGGGCGCCAGTCTCGCCCTCCGAATAGACCTCTAGACTTCCCGCCCTATGGACGTACTCGTGCTCATCGACAGGCTCGACGACCTCGTGCACAACGCGAAGGCCGTGCCGCTCACCGACCAGGTCCGCCTCGACCGCGAGGAGATCTACGAGATCCTCGACCAGATGCGGGCGACGATCCCGGAGGAGATCAAGCAGGCGCGTTGGATCGTCAAGGAGCGACAGGAGATGCTCGCCGAGGCGAAGCGGGAATGCGACCGGATCATCCAGGACGCTCGCGAGCAGGCCATGCGCGAGGCCTCCCAGACGGAGATCGTGAAGCTCGCCGAGAAGCAGGCCGACGACATCATCGACGACGCCAGGCGGCAGGCACGCGAGACGCGGCTGGAGATGGAGGACTGGGCCGACTCGATCCTGTCGACGCTCGAGCTGAACCTCGACAAGTTCCTGACGGCGGTGAAGCGCGGCCGCGAGCGGCTCCACGAGCGCTCGCAGGAGACGGTGGTCGCGGGCATCGGCCCCGAGCCGCTCGACGAGCCCGAAGAGTTCGAGCGCTTTACCTGATGCGCAGGCAAGAAACCCCGAGTGGGGTTTCTTGCCGCGAGAGTCAAAGACGCTCGCGGCGCACGGCCCCTCGCTGCCAGAGTCCTACTGCCAGTAAATCGAGGGCCCCAGACTGGGGCCCTCGAGGTTCGCGTCCCGGTCTGGGCTAGACCAGGCCCTGCGCCTTCCACTTCCGGTAGATGCTCTCCGCCTTCTTCGAGAACGCCGACACCGCCTCGGCGGGCGTCGCCTTCCCCTGGGCGACCGAGGCGAACATCTGCGGGATGAGGAACGTGTTGTAGAGCTCGTCCATGACCGGCGTCGTGTTGCCGGGATGGCCGGGGTTCGTCGTGTACCTCTCCGCGATCGTCGTGAGGATCGTGTACTTGCCCTTCGGCTTGTGCGGGTCCTGCGCGGAGAGCTTGCGGATGGTCTTGAACCCGCCCTTGATCGCGCCCGTCCAGGGCGGGAAGTTGTAGTAGAGGCTGCGAAGGAAGTGCTCGCGGTAGGCGAGCTGCTGGTCGACCACGTACTTCCGCGCGGCCTCCTTGTTCTTCGCGAACTTCCAGATCAGGTACACGCCCATCACGTGCTCGTTGCCGAGACGCATGGCCGGGCCGCGCGGGATCGCGGCGAGCCAGGAGTCGTCGGAGAGCGCCTGGTTCCCTGACTGCTCGGCCGAGCGCTCGATCGAGATCGCGTTCAGGGCCATCGCGAGGCGGCCGGCGAGGAACGCCTGGTTGTTCGACGCGGCCGTCCACGCGAACACCTCGTCGGACATGCCCGTCTTGTAGATGTCGCGCATCACCTTGAGGGCCTCGATCGCTCCCTTCCTGTTCGCGCCCTGACCGATGACGATGCGGTTCTGCTCGTCCTGGATGAAGCCGCCGTAGCAGTAGAGAAGCGAGGTCAGGAGCATGTTCGAGTCGATCTCGTTCGACATGCCGAGGCCGACGGGATGCCCGATCGCCTTGAGCTTCGCGGCCCCCTTGCGCACGTCCTCCCACGTGTTCAGGCTCACCCCGGTCTGCTCGAGGAAGCTCTTCCGGTACTGCACGGGGTCCGGCGCGTAGCTCTCCGGGAAGCCGTAGAACTTCTTCGTCTTCGGGTTGTACGTCGCCTTCTTGGCGACTCTTGCCATCGGCCCGACCTTCTTCGTCACCTCTTGCACGAGGTCGTTCACCGGGATCGCCTGCTTCTGGAACGTCGACGGCGGCGAGATGAACCAGAAGAGGTCGTGGCCGCTCTGGGCGGCGACCTCCGACGCGCCGGTGCTGTAGAGCAGCGCGTTGTTGATGTGGTCGACCTTCACGTCGACGTCGTTCGCCTCGCCCCACTGCTTGACGTAGGTGTTGTCGAGCCACTGGTCGTAGGCGGGCACGAAGTGGGCCCACGTCATGATGCGCAGATCGCCCGCGAGCTGCTTGTTCGCGAACTTGAGCGGGCCGTAGAACCCGAGCGCCTTGTCGGAGAGCCCTCCGAACATGCCGACCGCGAAGGCGGCGGCACCGCCACGGCGAAGTAGGTCGCCTCGAGTGAGTGTCGAGCTCCGGTGTTCGAGCTCGTCCGATGCCTCTGCCACGGGCTGTTCCTCCTTTCGACTCGATTCTCTAGCGGAAGGCGCCGCCTGTAAAGCCTTTGATGAAGCGGTCGAGGAAGGCGTTGTAGAGCAGCGCGAGGGGGATGGTCGGGATCAGCACCGCCGCCATCAGCGACTGCCAGAAGAACACGTCGCCTCTGATGAGGTCGTTCGGCACCCCCGCCGAGATCGTGCGCTGCTCGGAAGTCGAGATGAACGTGAACGCGTAGATGAACTCGTTCACGCACAGCGAGAACGCGAAGATGACGACGGTCAGGATCCCTGGCAGCGAGATCGGGAGGATGATCAGGTACAGGGCCTTCAGCCGTGACGCCCCGTCGATCAGCGCGGCGTCCTCGAGCTCCTGGGGAATCGTCTTGAAGAACCCCATGAGGAGCCAGGTCGCGAACGGCACGGTGAACGAGGGGTAGATCAGGATCAGCGCCCACAGCGAGTCCTTGAGGTCGAGCTGTGTGATCAGCCGTGAGAGAGGGAGGAAGAGGAGCGTCGGCGGGATCAGGTACACGAGGAAGATCGCCACGCCGGCGCTCTGGCCCCAGCGGCCCGCGAGCCGAGCGAGCGCGTAGCCGGCAGGCAGCGCCAGCAACAGCGTGATCGCGACCACAGCGGCACCGACGAACAGCGTGTTGAGGATCCACCTCGGGTAGTTCGTGTCCTCGAACAGGAACCGGACGTGCTCGGTCGTCGCGTAGTTCCAGAAGTCCCAGTGGAAGTGGCCCTGGACGTCGTTGTAGACGTACGGCGAGTTCTCGACGTTCCCGAGGTCGAGGTTCGTCTTGAACATCGTCACGAGCGCGAAGTAGAAGGGGAATGCGAGGAAGATCGCGAACGGCACGACGACCGCGTAGGTCGTTGCCTTCTCGCGGCGCGTCATCAGGCCACCTGCGCCCGTCGCGCGAAGAAGAGCATCCCCACGCTGACGAGCGCCAGCAACGGGAACAGGAACAGCGAGATCGCGGCGCCCTCGCCGAGCGAGCCCGAATCGATGCCGATCGCATACGCCCACGTGGGCAGGACCTGCGTCGAGTTGAACGGGCCGCCATGGGTCAGGATGTAGACGACGCCGAAGTCGGCGGCGGTGAACACGATCCCGAAGAGCACCGCGACGAGCGCGATCGGGAGCTGCAGCGGGATGTCGACGTACCAGAGCTTCTTCAGGCCGGTGGCGCCGTCGATCTTCGACGCGTCCTCGACCTCGTTCGGGATCGATGCCCGACCCGCGATGAAGATCACGACCGCGAACGGGAGGATCCGCCACGCGTGCACGATCGTGATCGCGACGAGCGCGAGGTTCGGACGGCCGAGCCACTGCAGCGGCACCTGGGCGTCCTCCTCGATGTGCGCGGCGCCGAGGAACCAGACGACGGCGTTGTCGAGGTGCAGTCTCGCCAGCGTCCAGTTGGTCACGCTGTAGAGCGAGTCGAGCATCCACAGCCAAGCGATCGTCGAGAGCACGACCGGGGCGGCCCAGGGCAGGACGACGAGGAAGCGCACGATCCACTTGCCGCGAAAGTCGCGGACGAGGAAGTTCGAGAGGATCGCGGCGCCGACGACGACGATCGCCTGCGATGCGAGCGTGAAGATGAGCGTGTTGCGCAGCGCGCGGCGGAAGTTGTCGTCGTGCCAGGCGTTCGTGAAGTTGTCGAAGCCGACCCAGCGCCCGCTCAGCGAGCCGCCGATCGCGTCGGTGAAGCTGAGGTAGATCGCCCAGACGAACGGGACGCCGACGACGAGCACCATGAAGATGACCGCCGGGGCGATGAGGAGCGGAGCGAGGACGCGGCGGCTCTCGAGGGCGTGTCGCCACCGCCCCGAAGCCCGCTCCGACCGCGCCGCGTGCGCCTCCATGGAACGCAGTCGATGCTAAACGCTGGCGTTGCGCGTTGTAGATTCCTCGGCGAGGAGAAGCTTGGCCGAGATCACGCTCGAGAGCCTGACGAAGGTTTACTCCGACGGGACGAAGGCCGTCACCGACCTGCAGCTCGAGGTTGCAGCGGGGGAGTTCGTCGTTTTCGTCGGCCCGTCCGGCTGCGGCAAGACGACGGCGCTGCGGATGATCGCGGGACTCGAGTCGATCACGTCCGGACACGTGCGCATCGACGGGCGCGTCGTGAACGACCTGCCGCCGAAGGACCGGGACATCGCGATGGTCTTCCAGAACTACGCGCTGTATCCGCACATGAACGCGGCGAAGAACATGGGCTTCGCGCTGAAGATGCGCGGGATTCCGAAGGACGAGATCGACCGCCGCGTGCAGGAGGCAGCGCGGATCCTCGGGCTCTCGGACTCGCTGGAGAAGAAGCCGCGGACACTGTCCGGCGGTCAGCGCCAGCGCGTCGCAATGGGCCGCGCGATCGTCCGAAACCCGCAGGCATTCCTGATGGACGAGCCGCTCTCGAACCTCGACGCGAAGCTGCGCGTGGAGATGCGCGCCGAGATCTCACGCATCCAGCGCGACCTCGGCGTGACGACGATCTACGTCACGCACGACCAGACCGAGGCGATGACGATGGGGGATCGGGTGGTCGTGATGCGGAACGGGTTCCTCCAGCAGATCGCGGCTCCGAAGGATCTCTACGAACAGCCGCGGAATCTTTTCGTCGCGGAGTTCATCGGCTCGCCCGCGATGAATCTCGTCGCTGCCTCGATCGCTCGCACGGACGGCGAGCTCTGGGCCTCCTTCGGCCCGCACAGGCTCCGGCTCGAGCAGGCCACGCTCGAGGGGCACCCCGGCCTCGAGGGCTACGCGGGCCGCGAGGTCGTGCTCGGGATTCGTCCCGAGGATATGGAGGACGCCGCGGTCGTGTCCTCCCCGAGCCCGGATCGCCGGATCTCGGTCGTCTGCGACATCCGCGAGGACCTCGGCTCGGAGGTGTACGCGCACTTCAAGGTGGCCGCCGGCGCGGTGACCTCCCAGGAAGTGGTGGAGGCGCTCGTCGTCGAGGACGCAGGGGACGAGCAGGCGCACATCGCCGCCGAGCGCGCCCGCGGCGAGGGCGTCCCGTTCGTCGCGCGGCTCGAGCGCGCTTCACAGGCACGCGAGCGGGAGCCGCTCGACATCGAGGTGGACGTCGCGCGCCTCCACTTCTTCGATCCGCAGACCGGGCTCAGGATCGACGAGGGCTGACGCCGAGGCCTGGAGCTATGCGGCCGCGGGCTCGAGCGTCAGCTCGCGGCAGACGCTGACGGCCGATTCGACGAAGGCCTCCGCCGCCGGGCTGCGGTGGCGGTCGCGGTGCCAGACGAGGCCGATGACGCGCGGCTCGATCCGTCCGTGCAGGTCGATCACCTCGATGCTCGGATCGTCGTCGTCGACGGTGAGCCGCGGCGACACGCTCACGCCAACCCCGGCACCGACGAGACCCTGCACCGTGCCGTTGTTGTCGGACCGAAAGACGTAGTTCGGCGGCCGCCCGGCAGCCGACAGCTGCAGGTCGACGTGCGCCATCGCGCTGCACTGGTTGAAGCCGATCAATGGCTGGAGGACGATCTCCTTCAGCGTGGGCGTCCGCTTCAGCTCCGTGAGCGGCGAGCCGGCGGGTACCACGAGGACGTACGGGTCGCGGAGGAGCTCGATGGACTCGTACGGCCCACCGAGGACTGGCAGCGTCCAGAACGTGAGGTCGAGCTCGCCGCGCTCGATCAGCTGCAGGAGCTCGCTCTCGTCCACCGACTCGCGGAGCAGGACCTCCACCTGGGGATGGGTCTCCGAGAACTCCCGCAGCAGGCGCGGGACGATCTTGGCGCCGACGCTCTGGAACGTCCCAACGCGGAGGCGCCCGGCGTCGCCGGCCTCGAGCGCGGCCATGTCCGCCTTCGCGGCGAGGAGTCGTGCCTGGATCGCGTCCGCGTGGCGTAGGAGCACCTGACCTGCCTCGGTGAGCGAGATCGGCCGCGGGCCTCCGGGCCGTTCGATGAGTCGAAGGCCCACGATGCGCTCCAGCGCAGCGATCTGCTGGGAGATCGCCGACTGCGTATAGCCGAGGCGCTCGGCCGCGCGTCCAAAGGATCCCTCGTCGGCGATGGCCTTGAGCGCTACCAGATGGCGCAGGTCGAGGCCGAGCCAGCGATCAGAATCCATGATCGTAAGCTACCAAACGAGCAGGCTGGCTTATGCGGGCAGAGTCGCCGCTGACGCTACGCTCACCCGGTGACGACTCTCGATCTCAGGACGCTGCGGCTTCGGCCGGGCGAGGTTCGCAAGGAGACGCTCGACGTCGAGCTCGAGCCGTTCGTGCTGGGCGGCCAGCGCTACGAGGCGGTTCCCGCCACGATCCCAGTCGAGCTCGACATCTCGCAGGCATCCGGCGCCACCGTGTTCGACCTGCGTCTGCGGCTGCACCTGACCGGTGCCTGCATGCGCTGCCTCGGCTTCGCCGAGCTCGACCGCGAGATCACCGCGCGCGAGTTCTACGACCCGGAGGCGCCTGCCTCGGACGAGCTGCACTCGGACTACGTCGTGCGCGACCACCTCCAGGTCGGCACGTGGGCGCGCGACGCCGTGGCGCTCGAGCTTCCCGATCAGATCCTGTGCCGGCCCGAGTGTGCCGGCCTGTGCCCGGTGTGCGGCAAGGACCTCAACGTCGAGCCGCACGAGCACGCGGAGCGCGAGCCCGACCCGCGCTGGTCGGCCCTCGAAGCGTTGAAGGACGAGCTGGACGTCCACTAGGGGCGTCCAGCTCGTCTTTGCCCTCGTCAGCCTGCGAGCCGGAGCTGTACGAGGCGGTACGCCGCGATGCCGGCGAGCGCCGGGTCTCCGAGCCGGTAGGCCTTCACGAAGAACTGGACGTGGTAGCCGTTGCGCGGCTTCGGGAAGTTTCCGTTCGGCACGAGCGCATACGTCACCCAGCCGTCGAGCGTCGTCGGCTGCCGGTTTCCGCCGGACGTCACCCTGGGGGTCGAGCGGACGAACACGAGCGCGTCGCGGACGACGAAGCCGCGCGTGTCCTTCACCCTCACCCGGACCGTGATCGGATTTTGCTTGCTCCTCGCCGGGTTGGGCGAGAACTGCACAAGCGAGACGACGAGCCTCGCCGTCGAAGGCACGCTGGCTGCCGGGATGGAGATCTCGCCGCTCGGGAGCTTGGTCGCTCCCGCCGGCAGCGGCTCGGTCACGATCGCCGACTCGCCCGACCTGATCGTCGTCGAGCCCAGCGAGTTCCGCGCCGTGATGTCGAAGCGGATCTTGTGGCCGACGTCGGCGGACGAGAGCCGGTAGGTGCTCCCGTTCGCACCGATCGCGATGCACTCACCACCGGCGGTGTTGCAGCGGAGCCAGCGAAACGAGAACGTGATCGGCTGCTTCCCCGTCCAGGATCCAGGGTTCGCGGTTGCGACGGAGCCGGTCGTCATCGTGCCGGTGACGCCCGGTGGCGAGGTGTTCACGGGCACGCCGACCACGACGGCCGTGGGGTTCGACGCCGCCGTCTTCGAGCCGTCGACGTTCGTCGCCGTGACGCGAACGCGAAGCCTCGAGCCGACGTCGGCGCGCACGAGCCTGTACTGGCGGGCGGTCGCCTTCGAGATGATCGCGCAGTTTCCGCCGTCCGGCTGGCCGCCATCCGTCCCGCACCGGACCCACTGGTACGCGAACGAGATCGGATCCGTCCCGGTCCACGTGCCTCGCGATGCGGTCAGCGTGGCTCCCTGCTCGGCCCGGCCACTGATCGTGGGCTCCGCCGTGTTCGACGGCGCCGCGGTCTCGGCTGCGATCCCCTGGCCGGACGGAAGGACGAGCGCACCGAGCACGAGCGCCGTTGCAGCTACTCCTCTCAGGAACATCAGACCCTCCTTGGTCAACATCCGTTATGACGCGCGGGTGAGGGGGTTGCCGCGAACTCTTGCGGACCTCTTACACGGGCTTACATCGGCCTTACGTCCTGCGTTACCATCCCCGCGGCGCCGCTGGCGTCTGCCCATGACGGACTGACCGGCTTATTCCCGTTCGTTGCACGCGATCCGCGCGTGCACCACCCACGGTTTCCGGAGGTCCGTCGATGCGAGTGCAACTCGCGCACGTCACCAAGAGCTATGGCGCCCAGGTCGTCCTCGACGAGGTCACGCTGTCGATCGGGGCGCAGGCTCGGATCGGGCTTGTCGGCCCGAACGGCGTCGGCAAGTCGACCCTGCTACGGATCGTGGCCGGAGTCGAGCCACCGGATCGCGGCGCCGCCACGCGCGCTCCCGACTCCGTGACCGTCGGCTACCTCGAGCAGGAGCGCCGCGTCGATCTCGGAGAGCCGATCCTGGACTGGCTGGCGCGCCGTGCCGGAGTGCTCGCGGCCGAACGCGAGCTCGAGGACGCGTCGGCGGCGCTGGCACGTGGCGAGCCGGCGGACGAGCGCTACGCGGCTGCACTCGAGCGCTTCCTCTCGCTCGGTGGCGGGGACTTCCATGCACGCGCCGGGAGCGTCTGTGCCGAGCTCGGGCTGAACCTGGACCTCACGCAGCCGCGGGAGCGTCTCTCCGGCGGCGAGTCCGCACGAGTCGGGCTCGCCGCGATCCTCTTGTCGCGCTTCGACATGCTCCTCCTCGACGAGCCCACGAACGACCTCGACTTCGATGGATTGGAACGGCTCGAGCGCTTTCTCCGGTCGTACCGCGGTGCGCTCGTCCTCGTCTCGCATGACCGCGAGCTCCTCGATCGCACCGTCGACCGGGTCGTCGCCATCGATCCCCGGTCGCGCCGCGCGCGGGAGTGGGCGGGAGGCTGGAGCGACTACGAGCTCGCGCGGGACGCCGAGCGCGCGGCGGCGCTGGCCGAGTACGAGCAGGCGCAGCTGCGGCGGCGGCGGCTGACGGAGCTCCTCGGCACGCGCCGCTCCGAGGCGCGGGCGAAGGGTGCGTCGCTCGGGAACAAGACCGGCGGCGCCGACCGGCGGGCAACGCACGCACTCGAGACGAAGGTGCGGCAGGCCGAGCGCCTCCTCGATCGCAACGAGCTTCCCGAGAAACCCTTCGAACCGTGGGAGCTGAGGCTGAGCCTTCGGGCCGGAGGGCGCCTCTCGGATCACGTCCTCAGCCTCGACGCGGCGGTCACCAAGCGGGGCGACTTCCGCCTCGGGCCGATCGACGTCGATCTCGCTCCCGGAGAGCGGCTCTCGATCGCGGGACGGAACGGCTCGGGAAAGTCCACGCTGCTCGGGATGCTGCTCGGCGCCGTTCCACTGGTGGAAGGCACCCGTCGCGTGGGCCGCTCGACGGTGATCGGCGCGATCGGCCAGCAGCGCAGCGCCTACGACGGGGCGACGCCGCTCGTGGAGGAGCTCGCCGCGCGAACCGGTCTCGCCGCCGTCGACGTGCGGACGCTGCTCGCGAAGTTCGGCCTCGGCGCCGAGCACATCGGCCGCCCGTGCGCGTCTCTCTCGCCCGGAGAGCGCACGCGTGCCCACCTCGCCGAGCTCCAGGCTCGGGGCGTGAACGTCCTCGTCCTCGACGAGCCGACGAATCACCTCGATCTCGAGGCCGTCGAGCAGCTCGAGAACGCGCTCGTCGACTACGACGGGACGCTCGTCGTGGTCTCGCACGATCGCCGGTTCCTCGCGCGCGTGGCTCCGACCAGGTCGTTGACGCTCCCGCTATAGTGCTCAGCCGCTCATGGCCGTCCCGAAGCGAAAGACGTCGAGGGCAAGGCGCGACAAGCGCCGCGCGCAGCACGGGATCTCCGTCCCGCGCCTGCAGCTGTGCCCGAACTGCAGGCAGCCGAAGCAGACCCATCGCGTCTGCCCGAACTGCAAGACGTATCGGGGCCGGGACGTCGAGCCGCTCCGCCTCGAAGCGCCGTAGAGTCCGCACCCATGATCAGGGTCGCGGTCGACGCGTTGGGGGGCGACCGCGCGCCCGAGGAGATCGTCCACGGGGCAGTCGACGCGCGCTCTGAGGCCATCGAGCCCGTCCTCTTCGGGCCGGCGGGGCTCGAGACGCATGGGCTTCGGCTCGTGGAGACGTCGGAGTCGATCGCGATGCACGAGCACCCGGTCGAGTCCGTCCGGTCGAAGGTCGACTCCTCGCTGGTGCGCGCCGTGCGCGCGGTCGCGGACCGGGAAGCCGACGTCGTCGTGTCCGCCGGAAACACCGGAGCGATGCTCGCCGCCTCGCTCCTGCACGTCCACCGTCTCCTCGGCGTGCATCGCCCGGGAATCGCCATCGTCATCCCTACGAAGCGGGGCCCGAGCGTCCTCATCGATGCCGGCGCCAACGCCGACGCGCGCCCGGAGCACCTCGTCCAGTTCGCGCACATGGGCTCCGTCTTCGCGCAGGAGATCCTCGAGATTCGGGAGCCGGAGGTTCGCCTCATGTCCATCGGCGAGGAGGACGAGAAGGGAAACCAGCTGACGATCGACGCACACGCGCTCCTGCGGCTGGCCGATCTCCGATTCGCGGGGAACGTCGAGGGGCGGCTCCTCCTCGAGGGCGGCGCAGACGTCGTGGTCACGGACGGCTTCACCGGAAACGTCGCGCTGAAGACGTTGGAGGGGACGATCAAGACCCTGCTCGACGCGCTGCGCACCGAGCTCGGCTCCTCCGTACGTGGAAAGCTCGGTGGACTGCTCATCCGGCCGGGTGCGAGGAAGCTCCGCGAGCGGCTCGATCCGGAGACGTACGGCGGCGGCTACCTGCTCGGCCTCAATGGTCTCGTCGTCATCGCGCACGGCTCGAGCTCGCGGGTTGCGATCGCCAACGCGATCCGCCTGGGGGCCCGCGGTGTCGAGCATCGCGTCGTCGAACGGCTCCAAGAGCGCCTGTCGTCCGGCATGTTAGAGTCGGCGCGCTCCACGACCCCGACGGCAGAGAGGTGAGATTTCAAGGATGGCGACTTCGCGTGAGGAGATCCTCGAGCAGGTCAAGGGCGCGCTGAGCGAGAAGCTCGGTATCGACGAGAGCGAGATCACGGAAGACGCGTCGTTCGAGGAAGACCTCGGCGCGGATTCGCTCGATCTGGTCGAGGTCGTCATGGACCTCGAAGACCAGTTCGGGCTGAAGATCCCGGACGAGGACGCCCGCGAGCTCACGACCGTCGGCAAGGCGATCGACTACGTCATCGCTCACCAGGGCTGAGGTAGAGGCGCACGCCGGGTCGGCCGACCTCGGTCGACTGATCGCAGAGCTGCCTGCCGACAAGCTCGAGCAGGTCTTCACGCACGCCTCGTGGGCGGAGGACCGCGCGGAGTCGTACGAGCGCCTCGAGTTCCTCGGCGACAGCGTGCTCGAGCTCGCGATCGCGCGTGCCGTCTACGACCGCTTCGCGAGCGCGTCCGAGGGACGACTGGCCAAGATTCGCGCGCACGTCGTCTCCCGTCAGAGCTGCGCGGCGGTCGCGAAGGAGCTCCGCCTCGGCGATCGGCTCCTCGACTACGCGGGGACGGTCCCTAAGGACGAGCTGCAGCGAATCTCGCGGAGCAGGAACGTGCTCGCCGCTGTGCTCGAGGCTGCGATCGCGGCCGTCTACCTCGAGCGCGGGTTCGAGCGAATCGAGCCCGCGATCGTCGCGGCGTTCGGCGAGCGAATCGAGTACGCCCGCTCGAGCCACGTCGACTACAAGACGGAGCTCCAGGAGGCGCTCGCGCGCTCGGGCAAGCAGGTGCACTACACGGTGCTCGAGGTCGAGGGGCCGCCGCACGACCGCCGCTTCGTGTGCGCCGCGTACATCGCCGGCGAGCAGCTCGGCGTGGGTAAGGGCTCGACGAAGAAGGCCGCCGAGCAGGAAGCCGCGCGGCAGGCGCTCGAGGCGCTCGGCGTGGTACCGGAGCGGATCTAGCGCGGAGATCGGGACAGCCCGATCCCGCGGCACGACGTCCGTCCGTGTCGCGAGAATGCGGCCTCGGTGCACCTGCGCACGCTTCGCATCCGTGGCTTCAAGTCGTTTCCCGAGCCGCTCGAGATTCGCCTCGAGCCTGGCGTGGCCGTCATCGTCGGTCCGAACGGCTCGGGCAAGTCGAACATCGGCGACGCGATCGTCTGGGCCGCCGGCTCGCTTACCCCGTCGGAGCTCCGCGCGGAGAAGCCGGACGACGTCCTCTTCGCCGGGGGCGGCGACCGCAAGCCCGCCGAGCACTGCGAGGTCGAGCTCGTCTTCGACAACGAGGACGGGACGTGGCCCGATCTCGCCTTCTCCGAGGTCTCCATCGCCCGCCGCCTCGTGCGCGGTGGCGAGGGGCAGTACCTCGTCAATCGCGCGTCGGTTCGCCGCACCGATCTGGTCGAGATCCTCGCCGACGTCGGCCTCGGTGCGGCGATGCACTCGATCGTGGGGCAGGGCAAGGTCGAGCAGGTGCTCGCGTCGAAGCCGGAGGATCGGCGGGCGTTCGTCGAGGAGGCAGCCGGCCTGGGGAAGTTCAAGAGGCGCCGGCACCGTGCGGAGCTGAAGCTGGCACGGGTCGCGCTGCAGGTCGAGCGTGCGCGAGACGTCGAGGAGGAGGTGCGCAAGCGCCTGCGGCCGCTTGCGCTCCAGGCGACGGCGGCGGAGCGGGCAGAGAAGCTCGCTGTCGAGATCGCGAGCCTCCAGGCGCGGATCGCGCAGCTCGACCTGAACGACTCGGGGGCGCGTCGGGCCGAGGCCGACCAGCGACGGGACGCGGCGGCATTCGCTCGGCGCGGGGCGCAAGGCAGGCTCGAAGGGCTCCTCGCAGACCGCGCTCGGGCGGAGGAGGAGCTCTCGGACGCGGCCGGTCGCCGCGAGGCCGCGGTCGCTGCGCGGTATCGGCTTCAGGGTGGCGTCGAGCGTCTCGAGCTGCGATCGGAGTCGGCCGGCGCGCTGCTCGAGCGCTTTCGCAGCGAGGCGCCGGCCCAGGCCGAGCCCGAGGCGGAGAACAGGATGGCTGCGCTCGAACGTCAGGCGGTCGAGACTGCGGAGGCGGCGCGCAACGCCGAGCGCGAGCGGGTGACCATCGCTGAGCGCGCCGAGCTCGTGCGCGAGCGCGTCCGCGCGCTCGACCAGGCGCTTGCGGAGCAGGAAGGTCTCCCACCGGCCGCACGTGCGCTCGCCGAGGGCGGCGCGCGTCTCGCGCTGGCGTCGCTCGACGTGGAGTCCGGACAGGAGCGAGCGGTCGCAGCGGCGCTCCGGGCTCGTGCCGCCGCGGTTCTCGCAGACGATCCGGCGGCGGGCCTCGCCCTGCTTCAGCGAGCCCGCGGAGCGGGACTGGGAAGCCTCACCGTCCTCACGGGACGCTCGCCCCAGGAGATCGTCGCCGGCTATCCGGTGGTTCCGGTGGAAGCGCTGCTGGACGTCACGACGGCGTCGGTCACGAACGAGGGGTTCGGATTCGACCCCGCAAGCGGCGAGCTCTGGTTCGTGGGCGAGACCGCCGAGGCGGTGCTGCTCGAGCTGCATGGCAGGCGGAGCGCGCTGCAGGCCGAGACCTCGGAGCTCGACGCGCGCCTCGCCGACGCGACCCGGATGGCAGCCGAGGCCGCCGAGCGCGCGCGGTCAGCTCAGGAGGCATGGGGGCAGATGCCGCGGCTCCGTGCGTCGAAGCTCGACGCGCGGGTCCATGCACGGCTCGTCGATCTGACGGCACGCCTCCGCGATTCGGTTTCCGCAGCGCAGTCGACAGCCGCGCGGCTGGAGGCGCCGCTCCGCGCACGCGTCGACGCGGGCACCTCGAGGGCCGGCGTGCTCGGCGAGGAGCTGCGGACGCTGGGAGCGGCCGAGGTGGGGCTGCGCCAGGAGCTGGACGAGGTGAGCGGGGCGCTTACCGCGGCCGAGGTCGAGATCGCTCGCATCGATGCCGAATCGAGCGATGCCGCCCGGCGGCTCGAGGCAGCGGGCGAGATCGAGGCGGCGGAAGGTGACGACCGCGAGGAGCTCGCGGCCCGCGTCGCTCGTCTCGAGGCGCGGCGCGTGGCGCTCGGCCAGGTGAATCCCCTCGCCCGGGAGGAGTACGAGGCCGAGAAGGAGAGGCTCACCGACTTGAAGACCCAGCGCGAGGACCTCGAACGCAGTCTCGAGGAGCTCGACGCGCTCTGCGCCGAGCTCACGGCGACGGTCGAGCGCCGCTTCGCCGAGACGTTCAATGCGGTCGCGGAACACTTCGAGGAGGTCGCGTCGACCCTCTTCCCGGGCGGTGAAGGTCGGCTCAGACTCGTCGAGCCGGACGAGGACGGGGGAGAGCCCGGTGTCGAGGTCGAGCTCCGGCCCGCCGGCAAGCGCATCACGCGGCTCTCGCTCCTGTCGGGGGGTGAGAAGGCGCTGGGCGCCATCTCGTTCCTCTTCGCCCTCTTTCTCGCGAGGCCGTGCGCGTTCTACCTCCTCGACGAGGTCGAGGCCGCGCTCGACGACACGAACATCGCACGCTTCGTGGAGCTTCTTCGCCGGTACGCGGACCGCGCGCAGTTCGTGGTCGTCACCCACCAGAAGAGGACGATGGAGGCCGCGGATATCCTCTACGGCGTGACGATGGGGCCCGACGGCGTCTCGCAGGTCGTCTCGCGGCGGCTCCCGCAGCACGAGCAGCAACTCGCCGCGACGGCGTGAGCTACACGTGGGCCGAGCTTCTCGGCGACGAGGTCACGGCGTCTGACGAGCCCGAGCAGACCGGCTTCTTCGCGCGCATGCGCGACTCCCTCGCGAAGAGCCGTCGCGCGCTCACGGCCGAGCTTGCCGCCGCGGCGTTCGACTCGTCCGACGACGAGGCGTGGGAGCGGCTCGAGGAGGCGTTGATCGGGGCCGACGTGGGCGTCCCCGCGACCGCGGAGCTCGTCCGGCGCCTGGAGGTGCGATCCGTGGCTGGAGATCTCCAAGAGCCGCTCGTCGAGGAGGTCGAGGCGCTGTTCGGTGATCCTCCGACGCTCGAGCTCGGCGGCGCGCCGAGCGTGATTCTCGTCGTGGGGGTCAACGGCACCGGAAAGACCACCACGATCGGCAAGCTCGCGCGCAAGCTCTCGGAGCACGGTCGCTCCGTCCTCGTGGGCGCCGCCGACACCTTTCGGGCGGCCGCCGAGGAGCAGCTCGAGATCTGGGCCAATCGCGCGGGCGCCGACTTCGTCGGGGCGCCGCGCGGCGCTGATCCTGCCGCCGTCGCCTACGATGCGGTCGAGGCGGCGCGTGCTCGCGGGAAAGACGTGGTCATCGTCGACACCGCCGGACGGCTCCACACGCAGTCCAACCTGATGGCCGAGCTCGAGAAGGTGCGGCGGGTGATCGCGGGCCGCATCGAGGGCGCGCCACACGAGACGCTTCTCGTCGTCGATGCGACTACTGGCCAGAACGGACTCCAACAGGCGCGCCTGTTCGGTGACGCGGTCGGCGTCACCGGCGTCGCGTTGACGAAGCTCGATGGCAGCGCGCGGGGCGGGGTTGCGATCGCGATCGCGGTGGAGCTCGGGCTCCCGGTCAAGCTCGTCGGGATCGGCGAAGGGCTCGACGATCTCCGGCCCTTCGACGCCGCGGACTACGCGCGCGCCCTGATAACCGACTAAGAATCCCTCGACCGAGGGCTGTAGTCCGTTGCACGCGGCCGGGCTGCCGCGTATGTTGTGACCGAACCCTGACCGCGACGCAGGGAAGGAGGACTGGGAATGGCTGTCGCGATGTACATGCACTGGCCGGGAGTCACATCCGACCAGTACGACGCCGTCATGGCGAGGCTCGGCCTCGATGCCAACCCGCCTGCAGGGGGCGTCTTGCACGTGGCGACCGTGACCGACGAGGGTGTCGAGGTATGCGAGATCTGGCAGACCGAGCAGGCCTTCAACGGCTACCTCGAGCAGCGCCTGCTTCCCGTCGTCAGCGAGCTGGGGATCGGTGGAGAGCCTGACATCCGGCTCGTCCCGCTCCACAACCTCTACGCCGCCGACCCCGACATGATCGATCGCATCGGGGCCGTGTCGCTTCCGGCCGCTGTAGCGAGCTGGGCAGGCTGATTGCCCTAGCTGAGCCGAGATCCGCGGCGCGGATCTCGGCTCACGCAGCAGAGCGCACGGTCAGATCTGCTTGATCTTGACCTTGTACTCCGTGATCGGGTTTTCCGCCTTCACCTCGATCTTCTTGATCTCGTACCAACCCGACGCTTTGCCTCGGTCCTTCGCGTTCTGCCAGGCTGCGCCGGTCGCCTCCTCGACGTTCTCGCCGCTTCCTTCGCCGTCGTACTCGTCGCTTGGCTGTAGCTCCGTCACCCGCTCCTCCTTCGTCTGACCCGCCTCGCGGCCGAGCATAACGTTGCGATCGTCGCAAAGCCAGGAGCGGCGATCAGCGAGGTTGTCCGCTCGACTGGTTCGCGTGGGGCGCGAAGCGCTCCAGGACTGCACGCTCGGAAGGCTCGGGCGCAGCCTGACCGCGAAGCTCGAGCGCTTCGGCGAAGAGCGCGGCCGCCTCCTCGGCTCGTCCGCGAAGGGCCTCGACCCCACCGAGCGCGGTGAGGCCCGCGGCGCGCTCGATGTCCGATCCCGTCGCCGTGGAGACGTCGAGGCTCTCGCGGATTCGACTCTCCGCCGTGTCGGCATCCCCCTCGAAGAGGTCGAGCTCGCCCAGCAGCCGGAGTGCCTCGGCCGTGTGGAGCGCGTTGCCCAGCTCGCGGGCGCTCGCGAGCGACTCGGTGAACGCGGCACGCGCGGTTGGATGGTCGCCGGCGAGGAAGGCGACCCAACCGAGGTTGTGCACTGCATTCGTGACGAGCAGCGGATCACCGATCGCTCGGCGCAAGGCGACAGCCTCGCGGTTGTGTTCGAGCGCGAGTTCGTGCTCGCCCTGGTTCGAGCGGATCTCGGCGACGGTCAGGAGAGCCGCCGACGTCGCGCGCGGATCGTCCAGCCGGCGAGCAACGGCGAGCGCCTCCTCGGATAGCTCGACTCCCCGTTCGAGAGCACCTCTGCGGACGGCAAGGAAGGCGAGCTCCGAGAGGGTGAAGGCGACCTCGCGCTCGCGTCCGTCCGCTCGGAAGAGCGGGAGCGCTTCCTCGAGCAAGGGCACCGCTGCCTCCCAGTCGCTCTGCCCAGCTGCTTGTCGCGCGGCCGTCCACAGCGCGTCCGCCCTGACCCCGGCAGGAGCATCGGAGGCGAGCTCGAGGCCGAGGGCGAGCCAGCGGCGCGCCTCGCTCACGTGCGCGTGCGCGCGCCAGAACCGATCGAGCGCGCTGACTGCACGCAGGGCGTCCTCGACCTGGCCCGACGAGAGGAGCCAGTCGAGTGTCGTGGTCAGGTTGTCGTACTCGTGCTCGAGCCTGTTCAGCCACTCGTTCTGGTGCAGGCCCGAGAGCTCGCTCTCGGCTGTCAGCGCGAGCTCGAGGAAGTGCCGCGCATGGCGTTCGCGCACCTCGTCGAGACGACCTTCACCCCGAAGCCGGTCCAGCGCGTACTCGCGCACCGTCTCGAGCATCGACAGGCGAACGGTGCCGTCGCTTGACTCGCTGCGGACGAGGCTCCAGCCCACCAGCGCCTCGAGGTCGACCAGGAAGGTCTCGCTGCTGCCCGCGAGGGCACGCGCGTCGGAGAGCTCGGCGCCGTCGGAAAAGACCGCGAGGGACCCGTGCAGGGCGCGCTGCGACTCGGTGAGCCGCTGGTAGCTCCAGTCGATCGCAGCGCGGAGCGTGCGCTGCCGCTCGGGCAGGTCGACCGGGCCTTCCATCCGCAGCGCGAGACCCTCGCCGAGTGCGCGCACGATCTCGGCGGGCGGGAGGACGACCAGGCGCGCTGCGACCAGCTCGATCGCGAGCGGTAGTCCGTCGAGGCGGCGGCAGATCTCCCGGACCGAGTCGAGCGCGTCGGGCTGGAGCACGACGCCACGACCGGCCGCGAGCTCGACGAAGAGCGTCGTGGCATCGTCGAGCGTCAGCGGCTCGAGCGGAGCGACGCGCTCGGTCGAGAGGTGGAGCGGCAGGCGGCTGGTGGCCAGGATCTGGAGGTCGGGCGTACGATCCAAGAGCTCTGCGATGTGCACGGCAGATGGCCCGAGGTGCTCGAGGTTGTCGAGATAGAGCAGTGCTCCCGTCCCGTTCAGGCGATCCCCGATCGCAGCGATCAGGGGCTCGGAGTCATGCTCGCGGACGCCGAGCGAACGCGCGATCGCGCTCGGCACGAGCTCGGGCTCGGCGACTGGCGCCAATCCGACGAGGTGCACGGGCCGTTCCGTCGCTGCGCCCGCTGCGATTTCCAGAGCGAGCCTGCTCTTGCCCGCGCCACCCGGCCCGGTGATCGTGACGAGACGAGCGCCGTCGGCGAGCATGCCTTCGACCCGCGCGAGCGCATCGGCGCGGCCGACCAGGCGGTGATGGAGAGCGGGCAGGCTGTTCGCCGAGAGTGTCTTGAGCGGTGGGAAGTCCTCGCGCAGACCAGGCCCGACGAGCTGGAAGAGCTGGGTCGCGGCGGGTACGTCCTTCAGGCGATGTCGTCCGAGTGGGCGGAACGACGCGTCCGGAAGCGGCTCGTAGCCGGCCACGTCGCGCGTGGCGCGCGAGACGACGACCTGCTCGCCGTGAGCTGCACCGCAGATGCGGGACGCGATCACGACGTCCATGCCGAGATAGCCCTCGTCACCGAGGTCCGGCTCGCCGGTGTGCAGGCCGATGCGCAGGCGGTGTGCCGCGTCGTCAGGCCACGGCTCTTCTGCCAGTGCCCGCTGGATCTGCGCTGCCGCCGCAACCGCGTCGCGCGCGCTGGAAAACGCGAGGAAGACGCCGTCGCCCGCCCAGTCGACCTCATGTCCGTCGTGCGCGGCGGCAGCCTCTCGCACGAGCTCCCGCATCCGGTGGCGTGCCGCGGCGAAGCGGTCTCCGAGCGCGCTCAGGAGCTTCGTCGAGCCCTCGACGTCCGCGAACAGGAGCGTGACGGTGCCGGCGGGTAGATCGAGTCGACGACTCGGGGCGCTCACGGGCCGAGTCTAGGAGCGGGAAGGCTCGACGTACACTGTCGGGCCGTGTTCGACACCCTTTCCGACAAGCTGCAGTCGACGCTCGCCGGGCTCGGCCGTGGCGACCGCCTCGACGAGGAGGCGATCTCGAGGGCCATGCGCGAGATCCGCCTTGCCCTGCTCGAAGCGGACGTCAACCTACAGGTGGCGCGCGACTTCACTGCAGCGGTCAAGGAGCGCGCGCTGGGCCAGGACGTCCTCAAGAGCCTCACGCCCGGCCAGCAGGTCGTGAAGATCGTCCACGAGGAGCTGACCGTGCTCATGGGCTCGGGCGACTCGCGCCTCGCCTTCGGGCGCCCGCCGACGGTGATCCTCCTCGCCGGGCTTCAGGGCTCGGGCAAGACGACCGCGGCCGCGAAGCTCGGGCTGATGCTCCGCCGCGAGGGGAAGCGGCCTGCGCTCGTCGCGTGTGACCTCCAGCGTCCGGCGGCCGTCGACCAGCTCGAGCAACTCGGCAAGCAGATCTCGATGCCCGTGTACGCACTCGATCGCACCGATCCCGTCGCCGCGGCGCGGCTGGGGCTCGAGCAGGCGCGCAAGGACGGGCTCGATGTCGTGATTCTCGACACCGCGGGCCGTCTGCACGTCGACGAGGAGCTGATGGCGGAGCTCGGGCGTGTCTCCGCGGAGACGAAGCCCACCAACGTGCTGCTCGTGCTCGATGCCATGACCGGTCAGGAGGCCGTGAACGTCGCGCTCGCGTTCCAGGAGCGCGTCGCCTTCGACGGCGTGATCCTGACGAAGCTCGACGGCGACGCCCGCGGTGGTGCCGCGCTTTCGGTCCGGGCGGTTACCGGCCGCCCCGTGAAGCTCGTCTCCGTCGGGGAGAAGCTCGACCAGCTCGAATACTTCCACCCGGACCGCATGGCGTCGCGGATCCTCGGCATGGGCGACGTCCTCACGCTCATCGAGAAGGCCGAGGCCGCGGTCGAGCTCGACGAGCAGGCCGAGATGGAGAAGCGCATCCGCGCGGGCGAGTTCACGTTCGACGACTTCCTCGCGAGCTATCGGATGCTGCGCAAGATGGGGCCGCTGCAGGGCGTGATGAAGCTCATCCCGGGCATGGGCAAGCAGCTCCAGGGCCTGGATCTGGACGAGAAGCAGCTGGCGCGCGTCGAGGCGATCGTGCTCTCGATGACGCCGCAGGAGCGCCGGCTACCGCACATGATCTCGATCCAGCGCCGACGGCGGATCGCGGCCGGCAGCGGTACCTCGCTCGACGAGGTGAACAAGCTGATGGCCGCCCGCAAGCAGATGGCGAAGATGATGAAGCAGGTGGGGAAGGGCAAGATGCCGACGCTCCCGCCGGGGGTCGCCGGGCCGAGGCGGTAACCTGCCCGCTTCATCCACGAGAAAGGCACATACAGCACATGGCAGTGAAGATCAGGCTGACCCGCGTCGGCTCCAAGAAGAACCCGATCTACCGCGTCGTCGTGGCCGACTCGCGCTCCCCGCGTGACGGGCGCTTCATCGAGATCGTGGGTCGCTACAACCCGCAGACGGACCCGTCCACGATCGACCTCGACGAGGCGAAGATCAAGGACTGGATGTCCAAGGGCGCGCAGCCCACGGCTCCCGTCTCGCGTCTCATCAAGGCCGCCGGCATCTCCTGAGGAACGTGACCGAGCTCCTCGAATGGCTCGCGCGGCGGCTCGTCGACGAGCCTGATGCGGTGCGCGTGGAGCGAGAGGAGCGGGAGGACGCGATCGTGTTCCACCTCCACGTCGCACCCGACGACGTGGGCAAGGTGATCGGCAAGCAGGGGCGGATCGCGCGTGCGCTTCGCAGCGTCGTCCGCGCAGGCGGTGCTCGCGCCGAGGAACGCTACGTGCTCGAGATTGCCGACTGACCCGCCCCGGGACCTCGTTCGCATCGGCCGCGTCGGCCGTCCGCACGGCGTCGACGGCGCCTTCGTCGTCGACGAGGCGAGCGAGGACGAGCGGCGCCTCGAGGTGGGCGCCGAGCTGCTGGTCGACGGGGAGCCTGCACGAGTCGTCGTCTCGCGGCGTGTCGGCGGACGACGGCGGGCCGTCAAGCTTGATCGCCCAGCCGAGCGCGGAGCGGAGCTCGCGATTCCCCGCGCGCAGCTCCCCGAGCTCCCTCAAGACTCGTACTACGTTGCCGATCTCGTCGGGATGGACGTCATCGACGAGAACGGGATGCGAGTAGGTGCCGTCCGCGACGTGCTCCCGGGGCCGGCGAACGACGTGCTCGAGCTCGACACAGGCCAGCTGCTTCCGCTCGTCGAGGACTGCATCCGCGAGGTCGATCTCGAGGGTCGCCGCGTCATTCTCAATCCCGGCTTCATCGACTGACGGCTACGGTTCCGCCTCGTGCGCCTCGACGTCTTCACGCTCGTCCCTGACGCCTTCGCATGGATCAGGGAGCGCCGTCCACTGGCCGCGGTGCTCGGCAGCGAGCTGGAGCTGCGGGTTTTCAACTATCGCGACTCGACGCCGCTGAGCGCCGGGCAGGTCGACGACGACCCGTACGGCGGCGGCCCGGGCATGGTGCTGCGCGTGGACGTGGTCGCCGCCGCGCTCGATGCGGCCTACGGCGGAGTCCCGGAGCATCGGGTCGTCGCGCTCTCGCCCCAGGGTCGCCAGCTCGACCAGGAGCTCGTCGAGGAGCTGGCCGAGGAGCGCGCGCTGACGCTGCTCTCGGCGCGGTTCGAAGGCTTCGACCAGCGCATCCTCGACCACTTCTGCACGGACATCGTCTCCATCGGGCCCTACGTCCTCTCGGGCGGCGAGATTCCCGCGCTCGCGGTGGTCGACGCGGTCGCGCGCCGCCTTCCCGGCGCGCTCGCGGAGGGATCGGGTGAGATCGAGAGCTTCTCCGCCGCGCTCGAGGGCGGCCTCGAGTATCCGCACTACACGCGTCCTGCCGAGTTCCGAGGCTGGGCCGTCCCGGACGTGCTGCTCTCCGGCGATCACGCCAAGATCGAGGCATGGCGACGCGAGCGCGTGAGGGCAGCAGTATGAGCGAGACCGAGGAGCGCACGTCGAGGCCGGCCGAGTCGGGTCGCGTAGAGGAGGACGGCCGCGGCGACGATGAGTGGGTGATGCCGCTCCACGACTCCGAGCCGCTTTCGCCTCCGCCTCCTGCCCCTCCGTTCTCGTGGCCGACGCAGACCGAGGAGCCGGAGCACGAGTTCCACCATCCGCTGGACCGCGTCACCGGTCGGCTCCCGCGGCGAGTGCGCATCGCGGTCGACTGGATCGTCACCATCGTCGGTGCGATCGCGATCGTGCTCGCGATCAAGGCGTGGGTCGTCAACCCGTACCGCATCCCGTCCTCGTCCATGGAGCCGACGTTGCACTGCGCCCGCCCGGCGCCGGGCTGCGAGGCGCGCTTCTCCGACCGCGTGCT
>JBKPLV010000245.1:0-3751 GCA_046731795.1 Actinomycetota bacterium
GGCGCGAAGGCGTTCGCGTCGCGTTGCGATTTTGCCGTTAGGCTCGTCGCCGGGTGGAGGGTGGCCGAACACCCCACCCAGGGTGGGGATGTGGATGCAGCGGCTCTGGCGCTCACTCGTCGAACCTCAGGTACGGCTCGAGGCCGTGGCGGCCGCCCTCTCGGCCGAAGCCGGACTCCTTGTAGCCGCCGAACGGCGACGTCGGGTCGAAGCGGTTGTACGTGTTCGCCCACACCACGCCCGCGCGCAGGCGCTCGACCATCCACAGGATCCGCGATCCCTTCTCCGTCCACACCCCGGCCGACAGCCCGTACGGCGTGTTGTTCGCCTTCTCGACAGCCTCCTCGGGCGTGCGGAACGTGAGCACGGACAGCACCGGCCCAAAGATCTCCTCCTGCGCGATGCGGTAGCTCTGCGCGACGTTCGTGAAGAGCGTCGGAACGAACCAGTACCCGCGCTCGGGCAGGCGGCACTCGGGCTGGTAGATCTCGGCGCCTTCCGCCTCCCCGCTCGCGACGAGCTCCGAGATCTTGTCGAGCTGCGCCTTCGAGTTGATCGCGCCGACGTCCGTGTTCTTGTCCAACGGGTCGCCGACGCGGAGCGTCGAAAGGCGCCGCTTCAGCTTCTCCAGCAGCGGCTCGTAGATCGACTCCTGCACGAGTAGCCTCGAGCCCGCGCAGCAGACGTGGCCCTGGTTGAAGTAGATGCCGTTGACGATCCCCTCGACCGCCTGGTCGAGCGCGGCGTCGTCGAAGACGATGTTCGCCGCCTTGCCGCCGAGCTCGAGCGTCATCTTCACGTCCCGGCCGGCCAGCTCGCGCATGATCAGCTTCCCCACCTCGGTCGACCCGGTGAACGCGAGCTTGTCGATGCCCTCGTTCTGCACGAGGTACGCGCCGGTCGCGCCGTCGCCCGTCACGAGATTGACGACACCCGGCGGAAGCTCGGCCTGGCGGCAGATGTCCGCGAAGAGCATCGCCGTCAGCGGCGTCGTCTCCGCCGGCTTGAGCACGACTGTGTTCCCACATGCGAGCGCAGGCGCGATCTTCCAGGCGAGCATGAGCAGCGGGAAGTTCCAGGGGATGATCTGGGCAGCGACTCCGAGCGGCCTCGGGTTCCGGCCCGGATACGCGTACTCGAGTTTGTCCGCCCAGCCCGCGTAGTAGAAGAAGTGCGCGGCGGCGAGCGGGATGTCCACGTCGCGGGACTCGCGGATCGGCTTCCCGCCGTCCAACGACTCGGCGACGGCGAGCTCCCGCGAGCGCTCCTGGATCAGCCGCGCGAGCCGGAAGAGGTACTTCGCACGCTCGCTGGGCGCGAGCGCAGACCAGCCGTTGTCGAAAGCGTCCCGCGCGGCGTCGACGGCGAGCGCGACGTCCGCTTCGCCCGCCTGAGCGACCTCGAACAGTGTCTCCTCGGTAGAGGGCGAGACCGACGCGAACCACTGGTCCGTCTTCGGCTCCACCTCCTCCCCGCCGACGAACAGCCCGTAGCGCTCGCGGATCTGGACGATGTCTCGGGCCTCGGGCGCCGGCGCGTACTCCCACTCGAAGGTGGCAGGGAGGCTGCCGGCGCGCTTCTCGACCTGGGCCATCAGTCGATCGTGAAGTAATCGGCGGACTGATAGCGCCCCGTCTTCTCCTTGCGGAGCTGCATGAGGACGTCGTTCAGGAGCGAGGAGGCGCCGAACCGGAAGAGATCAGGGGTCATCCACCGCGGCCCGAGCGTCTCGTACAGCGTGACGAGGTACTGGACCGCCTGCTTCGAGGCGCGGATCCCGCCCGCCGGCTTGATCCCGACGACGTGGCCGGTCTCGGCGTACACGTCGCGGACGACCTCCATCATGCAGAGCGTCACAGGCAGCGTCGCGGCCGGGCTCACCTTGCCCGTCGAGGACTTGATGAAGTCCGCGCCGGCGGCGATCGCGATGAGCGACGCGCGGCGCACGTTGTCGTAGGTGCCGAGCTCGCCGGTTTCGAGGATGACCTTCAGGTGCGCGTCGCCGCATGCCTCCTTCACGCGCACGATCTCGTCGAAGACCTTTGCGTAGCGGCCCGAGAGGAAGGCGCCGCGGTCGATGACCATGTCGACCTCGTCCGCGCCGAGCTCGACGACGGCCCGCGTCTCGGCGAGCTTGATCTCGGTCGGCGACTGGCCCGAGGGGAAAGCGGTCGCGACGGACGCGACCTTGACGCCACTTCCCGCGAGGCGCTCCTTCGCAATGCCGACCAGGCTCGGGTAGATGCAGATCGCCGCGACCGAGGGCACGGACAGGTCGAGCGGATCCGGCCGCATCGCCTTCGAGCAGAGCGCCGCGACCTTGCCGGGCGTGTCCTGACCCTCCAGTGTCGTGAGGTCCATCATTCGCACGGCGAGCTCGAGCGCCTGCACCTTCGACTCGCGCTTGATCGAGCGCTTCGCGAGCGTCGCCGCGCGCTCCTCGAGCGCGACCGCGTCCACCGATCCGATCCGCGGGAGCCTCGGGCCGGAG
Source organism: Actinomycetota bacterium (assembly GCA_046731795.1). Lineage (GTDB taxonomy): Bacteria > Actinomycetota > Thermoleophilia > Gaiellales > Gaiellaceae > GMQP-bins7. The sequence continues at coordinate 2,492 of JBKPLV010000245.1, forward strand.
GGCAGCTCGAAGCCGCCGACGAGTGCGGGCGCCTGGGCCATGTGCTGAGTGTAGAGAGGCTCGGGCTAGAGCCCGAGACGCTCGAGCATGCGGGGGTCGCGGCGCCACTTCGGGCGCACTTTCACCTGGAGCTCGAGGAAGACTGGGCGGCCGAGCAAGACCTCGACCTCGGGCCGCGCGCGCGTGCCGATCTCGCGCACCATCGAGCCCTTCTTGCCGACCAGGATTCCCTTCTGCGACTCCGTTTCGACGTAGATCAGGGCGCGGACGCGCCCTCCCTCGATCTCTTCGACCTCGACGGTGACGGCGTGCGGCACCTCCTCGCGCGTGAGCTGCAGCGCCTTCTCCCGGACGACCTCCGCGACGCGCTCCTCGAGCGCGAGGTCCGTGCGCTGGTCGGCGGGGAAGTACGCCGGGCCTTCGGGTAGCAGGAAGACGAGGTCGCTCCGGAGCTCGCCGACCCCCTCCTTCGTCTTGGCGCTGACCGGATGCAGCGCGTGGAAGTCGCCGAGCGCGGCAGCGGCCTTCATCTGGGTCGCGATGTGGGCGGGCTTCAGCCGGTCGACCTTGTTCAGGGCGATCACGACGGGCTTCCCGAAACCGAAGACCCGCCGCGCGACGAAGCGGTCGCCGGAGCCGATGTGCGCCCGCGCGTCGACGACGAACAGCACCGCGTCGACGTCGTCGAACGACGAGTCGACCGTCCGCTGCATGCGCTCGGTGAGCGCGTCCATCGGACGCTGGAAGCCCGGGAGGTCGACGAGCGCGAGCTGGTAGTCGGCACCGTTCGCCACGCCGAAGATTCGCCGACGGGTGGTGTTCGGGACGGTCGAGGTAATCGCGATCTTGGCGCCGCACAGCGCGTTCACCAGCGTCGACTTCCCGACGTTCGGGCGGCCGGCGACCGCGACGAAGCCGGATTTCACGGGCACCTCCCTTTGGGGCACCCCATCCCACCACCCACCGCCAGCGTAACGAGGCAACGCTCACGCGTGGGACAGGGAAGCGCGACGAATGCGCGCCAACTCCAGCGCGGCGAGCTCACTGGATCTTCGAGCTGTCGAACGACTCCGGCAGGAGCTCGTCGGTCGTCATCGTCACGACGCGACCGCCGTTTCGGAACACGACCCGGTCGACCCCCATCTCGTGCAGCCACTGCCGGCAGCCACCGCACGGCGACGCGGTGATCGCGGCGACGGCGAAGTCCCCCGGCCGGTATCCCTCGGCCACGGCCCGCGCGAAGGCGGTGCGCTCCGCACA
>JBKPLV010000246.1:0-3778 GCA_046731795.1 Actinomycetota bacterium
GCGATGTAGCGGGGCAGGCTCGGGAGATTGCGCCGCCGCGTGCCCGCGACGGTGGACACGGCGCCGACCCCGATGCCGAGGTAGTCGCGGCCGAGCCAGTAGCCGAGGTTGTGCCGCGCCCGGAGGTCGCGGTCGCCCGCATGGCAGAAGTTGGCGGTCTCGTACCAGCGGTAGCCGGCGGTCGTCAGCGTCTCCACGACCCGCTCGAAGTAGCCCTCCATCGCGTCGGCCTGCCGCTCGAGCTCGGCACCGTGCGCGTGCGTGAAGCGCGTGCCCGGCTTGGCCTCGAGCTCGTAGCAGGAGAGGTGCTCGGGCTCGAGAGCGAGCGCCTCCTCGAGGTCAGCCGCGAGGTCGTCGGGGCTCTGTCCGGGGATGCCGTAAACGAGATCGAGCGAGACGTTGTCGAAGCCTCCGTCGCGGAACGTCCGCACGGCGGCTCGCACTTGCGCCGGCGAGGCCTGCCGCTCGAGCACCTCGAGCAGGCGCGGCTGGAAACTCTGCGCGCCGAGCGAGATGCGGTTCACGCCGCTCTCGCGGAGGAGCTCTGCCAGCGAAGGCGTCACCGTCTCCGGGTTCGCCTCGACCGTCACCTCGTCGGCCGCAGGCAGCGCTCCGAGGAGGCGCGTCAGCTCCCCTCGCTCCGTGTAGGTCGGCGTCCCGCCGCCGAGAAACACCGTCTCGAGCTCGTCGGCGAGGACGTGCCGTTGCAAGTCGAGCTCGGCCAGCAGTGCGTCGACGTAGGCGCCGTGCTGGTCGTTCCTCCCGACCACCGTGACGAAGTCGCAGTACCCGCACCGGTGCGCACAGAACGGCAGGTGGACGTAGAGGTGCCGGACGTGGCCCATCAACGCTTCCGGTCCGAGTCGAGGTTCAAGACGGCGAGGAAGGCCTCCTGGGGAACCTCCACGCTTCCGACCTGCTTCATCCGCTTCTTGCCCTTCTTCTGCTTCTCGAGGAGCTTCCGCTTGCGCGTGATGTCTCCCCCGTAGCACTTGGCGAGCACGTCCTTGCGCCGTGCCTTGATCGTCTCGCGCGCGATCACGCGGGACCCGATCGCCGCCTGGATGGGGACGTCGATCATCTGGCGCGGGATCTCCTCGCGTAGCCGCTCGACGAGCTGGCGGCCGCGGTCGTAGGCGAAGTCGCGGTGAATGATCAGCGAGAGCGCGTCCACCTGCTCGCCCGCGACGAGGATGTCGACCCGCGCGAGATCGCCGGACTTGAACCCCGCGAGGTCGTAGTCGAAGCTTGCGTAGCCGCGGGTTCGCGACTTCAGCTGGTCGTAGAAGTCGAGGACGATCTCGCCGAGCGGGAGCTCGTAGAGGAGGAGCACGCGCCCCTCGCTCAGGTACTCCATGTGATCGAAGCTCCCGCGCCGCTCGTTGGCGAGCTCCATGACCGCGCCGACGTAGTCCTTCGGGACGATCACGGATGCCTTCACGTACGGCTCCTCGACCTCCTCCAGCTCGCGCGGCATCTCGGCGGGGTTGTGCACCTCGACGAGCTCACCGGTACGCGTCGTCGCGCGGTACGCGACGTTCGGGGCGGTGATCAGCAGGTCGAGGTCGAACTCGCGCTCGAGCCGCTCGCGGACGATCTCCATGTGCAGGAGGCCGAGGAAACCGCAGCGGAACCCGAAGCCGAGCGCCTGCGAGGTCTCCGGTTCGTACGACAGGGACGCGTCGTTGAGCTTCAGCCGCTCGAGCGCGTCGCGCAGCTCCGGATAGTCGTCGGAGTCGGTCGGGAAGATTCCTGCGAACACCATGGGCTTGACGTCCTGGTAGCCCGGCAGCGGCTCGGCGGCGGCCCGCCGGCGCGACGTGAGCGTGTCGCCGACCCGGAGGCGCGAGACGTCCTTGAGGCCGGTGATCACGTAGCCGACCTCGCCGGCGGACAGCTCGTCGACCGGGGTGCGCGACGGAGACATGACCCCGATCTCCTCCGCGTCGAACTCGGTGCCCTCCGCCATCGCGCGGAGAGGCTCCCGTGTCGAGAAACCCCCGTCGACGACGCGCACGAATGCGACGACGCCCCGGTACTGGTCGTACGAGGAGTCGAAGACGAGCGCTCGCGCAGGCGCGTCGGGATCGCCGACCGGCGGTGGGATCCGCTCGACGATCGCGTCGAGCACCTCCGGCACGCCGAGGCCCGTCTTCGCCGAGATGCGGAGAACCCTTTCGGCATCGTCGCCGAGCAGGTCGGCGAGCTCCTTCGCGGTGCCCTCCGGATCGGCCTGCGGCAGGTCGATCTTGTTCGCCGCGGGGACGATCTCGAGGCCGCCGTCGATAGCGAGGTACGCGTTCGCGAGCGTCTGCGCCTCGATCCCCTGCGCGGCGTCGACCACCAGCAGCGCGCCTTCGCAGGCCTGCAGCGAGCGGGAGACCTCGTACGTGAAGTCGACGTGACCGGGCGTGTCGATGAGGTTGAGCTGGTGCCCTTTCCACGCGACTCGCACGGCCTGCGCCTTGATCGTGATCCCGCGCTCGCGCTCGAGGTCCATCGAGTCGAGGAGCTGCTCGCGCATGTCCCGCTCCGAGACGGCGCCCGTCAGCTCGAGGATGCGGTCGGCGAGCGTCGACTTGCCGTGGTCGATGTGCGCGATGATCGCGAAGTTGCGGATGCGGTCCTGCTGCATAGCCTCCGAGAGGCTAGTGCCACCACAGTCACCGGGGCCGCGAAGCGGACGCCTTCAGGGATTTGCGCGGTCGGAATCTGCGCTAGCGGATTCCGATCCTGCGCACTAGCGGGCTCGCAACAGCAGCAACGTCTCGAGCTCGCGAAGCCCGAGCGCCCGGGCAGCTCCGACGTAGGCGAGACCGGCGACCGCGAAGCCCGCGCCGAGCGAGAGCAGCTGCGCGACGACGCCCTCTCCCAACGCGGCGTCCACCCCGTACCAGACCGCGAACGAGAGGCCGGCCGCCACCACCGCGCAGACGGTCACACGCAGGACGACCCCGCCTGTACGGGCGAGGTGCTCGAGCCCCACGCGCCTGCGCATCATCTCCAGCAGGACGATCGATGCGACCACGTTGACCGTCGAGGTCGAGAGCGGGATGCCCCAGATGCCGAGGCGGTAGAAGATCGTGTCGAAGAGGGCATTCACGCCGACTGCGCCGAGTGCGATGCCCGTCGGAACCCAGTTCGTCTGCACCGCGTAGAAGCTGCGGTTGAGAACGAGCATCCAGCCGTTGAACACGAGCCCGATCGAGAACGCCTGCAGGCACTGCGCGACGATCGTCGTGTCCTCCGCCGTGAACTCGCCGCGCTGGTACACGAGCTCGACGATCGGCTTCGCGAGCACGATCGACACGAGCGCGGCAGGGATGAGGAGGAATGCGATCTGTCGGATCCCGCCGTCGAGCGCGCGCCGCAACCCGGCGAAGTCGCCGCGGGCAGCGAGTCGCGCGAGCGTCGGGAAGAGCACCGTCGTCACGGCGACGGCGAAGATGCCCTGCGGGAGCATGTACAGGCGGAACGCAGCGCCGATGGCTGTCGGCGCGAGCTCCGGATCGAGAAGGCGCGACGCGAACAGCGTGTCGACGAGGAAGTTCACGTTGACGAGCCCGATCGTGAACGTGACCGGCAGCATCAGGACGAGGACCTGCTTGACAGCCGGGTCGTGCCAATCGATGGCGGGGGTGAGTCGCCCGTCGAGCCGTCGCAGCCAGGGAATCGGCAGCAACAGCTGGACGAGCGTGCCGACCACCACGAGACCCGCGTACAGGTAGAGCTGCGCGCTCTCGTCGTCGATCTGCGGGACGCCGAGGAGGAGGCCGAC
>JBKPLV010000247.1:0-14484 GCA_046731795.1 Actinomycetota bacterium
CGCCCGTCCATCGTCTCCTACTTCACGGACCCCGCCAGCATGCCCTGGACGAAGTAGCGCTGGAACGCCAGGAAGACGACGAGGGGGAGCGCGAGAGAGATGAAGGCGGCCGGCGCGATGATCTCGATGTTCGAGCCGAACTCGGTGAGCTGGTTGAAGATCGCGACCGTGATCGGCTGGGTGTCGCGCGCGAACGTGAGCGCGACGATGAGGTCGTTCCACGTCCAGAGGAACTGGAAGATCGCGAGCGAGGCGATCGCCGGCAGCCCGAGCGGAAGGATGAGGCGGACGAAGATGCGGATCTCGGAGGCGCCGTCGATCCGGGCGGATTCGAGGATGTCCTTGGGTATCCCGATGAAGAAGTTCCTCAGGAGGAAGATCGCGAACGGGAGCCCGAACGCCGTGTGGAAGAGGACGAGGCTCAGGACCGTGTCGAAGATCCCGAGCGTGTTGTAGAGCGAGAAGATCGGGATCAGCGCCATCTGCAGCGGCACGACGAGGAGCGCGACGACGAAGATGAAGAGCCAGTCGCGGCCCGGGAACTCGAGCCAGGCGAACGCGTAGGCGGCGAGCGCGCCGACCATGATCGGCAGCACGGTCGACCCGAGCGCGATCTGCGCGGTCACCCACAGCGAGTGGGTGAGCGGGCCGTTCGAGAAGAGCTTGTCGTAGTTCGAGATGGTTGCGAGGCTCGGCTTGCTCAGGACCTTCCACCAGCCCATCTGGCTCACGTCCTCGGGCGCCATCAGCGAGGTGAGGAGGAGGCCGATGGTCGGAATCAGCCAGAGGATCCCGATCACGACGAGCACGATGTACACCGGCGTGGTCGAGAGGAAGCGGACGATGCGCGAGGCGACCGTCTCCTGGGCCTCGCCCTCGGATGCGCGCACATCGGCCTCGATCGCGGTCATCACGCCTCCCTCTTGAAGCGCCGGATGTTGAGGAGCAGGACGGGCAGCACGAGGATGAAGAGGAACACGGCGAGCGCCGACCCGAGCCCGAAGTCGTTCACGCCGCCGAAGGACACCCGCCACATCGCGAGCGCGATGACGTTCGCGTCGTCCTGGACCGAGCCGGGCGCGATCGCGAGCACGATGTCGAAGACCTTGAGGACGTTGATCAGCATCGTCACGAAGACGACGGTGAGGACCGGGGCCAGCAGCGGCACGGTCACGCGCCGGAACACCTGCCACTCGTTGGCTCCGTCGGTTCGCGCTGCCTCGAGGACGTCGCGCGGGATGGCTGCCAGGCCGGCGGCGATGACGACCATCGAGAAGCCGGCCCACACCCAGATGTAGGCCATGATCAGCGCCGGCGTGATGAGCTTCGGCCCGAGCCAGTTCACGCCCTCGAACGGCGCGGCGAACGTCTTCGCGCCGATCGCGGCCCGGTAGTCGCCTGCCTCGACGTCCTCGAAGGTGAAGGTGCCGTTCGCCTCGGTGGACGTCGTGGCGACCGTGCCGCCGTCCGCGTTCCGGAGCTCGACGGTCACGCCCGGAAGCCCGAGCTCGCCCGACTCGACCTTCCCGGGCGTTCCGCCTCCCGGCTTGAAGTCCCGCCAGACGACCCCGGTGATGCCTCCCTGGACCGGGGCGGGATCCTTCGCCGACTTCGCGCCGGCGGGCACGTCGTCCGTCGGGATCCCGGTCAGACCGAGAAGCGCGACCGACCCCGGCTGCAGCGGAGTCTGGAGGACGAGCGCCTGGCCCGGAGAGCCCGAGAGCTTCGGGGTCGACGGCAGCGCCGTCGACAGCACGCCGGGCGGGCTCACGGCGTCCTTGACCACCCTGATGCCGGCGTTCACGGCTCCGCGGTCGGGCTCCTTCTGATCCATGATCCGCCAGATCACGCCGGAGGCGAAGAGCGAGATCGCCATCGGCATGAAGACGATCAGCTTGAAGGCGACCGACCAGCGCACCCGCTCGACGAGCACCGCGAACACGAGGCCGATGGACGTGACGAGCGCCGGGACGACTCCGATCCAGATCGCGTTGTTCTTGATCGCCGTCGTGATGAAATCGCTCGTGAAGATCGACTTGTAGTTGTCGAACCACACGAACCGCGAGCCGTCGGCGTTGAAGAAGCTGCGGCCCGTGGTCCGCAGCGCCGGGTAGACGATCCAGACGGTGAGGAGGACGAGCGCGGGCGCGAGGAACCCGGCCGCGACCGCATAGTCGCGCCAGCGGCCGGGTTCCTTGCCGATCTCCGCGGCGGGAGACCGGGCGATCGCCTCGGCGTCGGCCACTTACTTGCCGTACGCCTTCTTCGCCGCCTTCTCGAGTGCCGCCGCCGCCCCGTTGACGTTCTTCGGGTTCTGCAGGAAGTCCTGGAAGATCTTCCATTCACCCTGGCCGACCGTCGACCCGAAGGCCGCGGGCTGCTGGTCGGACATGTCGAAGCGCGTCACCTTGCCGAGCGCGAGCGCGAGAGCGGTCTTGCGGTTCAGGACGTCGCCGTACGCGCTCCCCTGCACCTTCTTGTTCGCCGACGTGTAGCCGCCACGCTTCGCCCAGATCGTCGCCGCGGCCGGAGTCGCGAGGTATCTCACGAGGGCCTGGGTCGCGGGGTTGCTCTTGAAGGTGACGACGACGTCGCCGCCCGCGAGGACGGTCGCCGGAGTCGACTTCCCGATCGTCGGGAACGCGAACTCGTTGTAGTCGGTCACCGGCTTCAGCCCGGTGTCGGTGATCGCGGTCGGAACGAAGTCCGCCTCGATCACCATCGCGCCCTTCGGAGACGACGACAGGGCGTTGTTGACCGAGGTGGGGAAGTCGGTCTGCAATGCGCCGGAGGTTCCGCCGACCATGTTCGTGCTCGCGAACACGCCGGCCATCACCTTCAGGGCCGCCTTCACCGACGGGTCCGTCCACTTGATCTTGTGGGCGGTCAACGCGTCGTACTTCGTCGCGCCCGCCGTGCGCAGATAGATGTTCTCGAAGAGGTCGGTGAGGGTCCAGCCGTCCGACCCTGCGATCGAGTACGGCGTGACGCCTGATGCCCGAAGCGTCTTCCCGGCGGCGAGGAACTTGGGCCAGGTCTTCGGGGCGCTCACTCCGGCGTCCTTGAACGCCTTCGTGTTGTTCCAGACCGTCGACTTGTTCGAGACCTTGAAGAACAGCCCGTACAGCTTCCCGTTGACGGATCCGATCTTGATCCAGTCGGGCGCGAAGTTCTTCGCCACGATCGCTCGCGCGAACGTGATCGGCTTCAGCTTCCCGCTGGTCGCGAACTGCTTCATGAGGCCCGGTTGCGGCAACGTCGCCATGTCGGGTGGGTTGCCTCCTGCCACGGCCGTCGACACGATCTGCGCGGTGTTGTCGCCCGCGCCCTGGTACTTGATCGTGACGTCGGGGTTCGCCTTCTTGAACGGCTCGAGCACGGCCATGAACGAGTCCTGCTCGGCCCCGGTCCACTTGGCGATGATCGAGATCGTTCCCGATACTCCCTGACGCTTCGCGCTCCCGGCCGACGTACTCGAGGCACCCGTCAGTGCGACCACGAGCAGGCCGACGAGGACGTACAGGAATCGATGTGTGCTCACGCTGGTGCTCCTTTCGCTGTGCGGTCGTAGATGCCGAGTCCCGACTCTGGGTCGAAGAAGTGGAGGGCGCTCGCGTCGACGGCCACCTCGGCGACGTCGCCCGTGCGTAGCCGCGAGCGCGCTCCGAAGCGCCCGACCATGATCGTGTGCGTTGCGACGCCCTCGTCGAGCTCACGGACGAGCGTCGCGTCGAGGTCCTGTGCGAGCTCGCGCACGTCCTCCGTGACCGCGGGCGGCGCCTCGACGACGAAGTGGACCATGATCTCGGAGCCGAGCGCCTCGCGCAGGTTCACGGTGCCCTGGAGGCGCTGCTCGGGCGGCGTGTCGGATGCGAGCGCCGCGTCCTCGAGATGCTCGGGGCGGATGCCGACGATGACCTTCTGGTCGACACGCTCCTCGAGCGCGGGGCGCTCGGCGAGCACCTCGCTGTCGAGCGGGAGTGCCCTGTCGCCGATCTGCACGGCGAAGCCGCCGTTCTGCCGGGCGATGGTGGCCTCGACCATGTTCATCGCGGGGCTCCCGATGAAGCCGCCGACGAACAGGTTGACCGGATGGTCGTAGAGCTCCTGTGGCTCGGCGACCTGCTGCAGCTCGCCCTTGCGCATCACCGCCACGCGATCGCCCATCGTCATCGCCTCGGTCTGGTCGTGCGTGACGTAGATCGTGGTCACGCCGAGCTCGTTCTGCAGCCGCGCGATCTCCGCCCGCATCTGGACGCGGAGCTTCGCGTCGAGGTTCGACAGGGGCTCGTCCATCAGGAATGCCTGCGGCTGGCGGACGATCGCGCGGCCCATCGCGACCCGCTGGCGCTGGCCGCCCGAGAGCGCGCGCGGCTTCCGCTTGAGGAAGGGCTCGAGGTCGAGGATGCGCGCCGCCTCCTTGACACGCGTGTCGATCTCCTGCTTCGGGATCTTCTTCACGCGGAGCCCGAAGGCGATGTTGTCGTACACCGAGAGGTGTGGGTAGAGCGCGTAGCTCTGGAACACCATCGCGATGTCGCGGGCCCGTGCGGGCAAGTGGTTGACGACGCGATCGCCAATCCGCACGGCGCCCTCCGAGATGGTCTCGAGGCCCGCGACCATCCGCAGCGCTGTGGTCTTCCCGCACCCTGACGGCCCGACGAGAACCATGAACTCGCCGTCGCCGATCTCGAGGTCGAGATCGCTCACGGCCCGTGTGCCGTCGGCGAAGACCTTCGCGACCTTTTCGAACCGAACCGCCGCCAATCGCCACCTCCTCGCCGGAGCCACCCGCGTATGCACACGTGAATACCCACGCTCGCGTCCAAGCAACCCATCACCCGCAACGCGCCTGCGTCCCGCGCCGCCACCAGACGACTAGGCTCCGCGCCGTGGAGCTCGCGGGGAAGACCGCTGTTGTCACCGGTGCATCGAGCGGCATCGGCGCGTCGACCGTCCGCAAGCTGCGCGAGGCGGGCGCGAGGGTCGTCGGCGGCGCGCGGCGCGTGGAGCGGATCGAGGCCGACGTCGCGCTTCCACTCGACGTCACCGACGAGGAGAGCTCCGCAGCGTTCGTCGGTCGGGCGGTGGCCGAGCTCGGCGGGATCGACATCCTCTTCAACAACGCCGGGCTCGCGCTCGGTCGCTACCCGTTCACGGAGTCGAACCCCGAGGACGAGGAGACGGTGCTGCACACGAACGTCGACGGCGTGCTGCGGATCACGCGCCTCTGCCTCCCGCACGTCCGCGACGGCGGCCACATCCTGTTCATGGGCTCCGTCGCCGGGCGGCAGGCGTATCCGAACGGCGCCTCCTACGTCGCGGCGAAGTTCGGTTTGCGCGGCTTCGTCTACGGCCTGCGCGAGGACCTGCTGGGCCGGCCGATCCGGATCACGACCGTCGACGCCGGGCTCGTCGCCGGCACCGAGTTCTCGCTCGTCCGCTTCAAGGGGGATGCCGACCAGGCTCGAGCCGTGTACGAGGGAGTCGACCCGCTCACCCCGGACGACGTCGCGGACTGCGTCCTCTTCGCCCTCACCCGACCGCTCCACGTCAACGTCGACGAGATCGTCATCAAGGCACTGGCCCAGTCGAGCGGCGCTCGGATCGTCCGTCGCGAGGGATAGAGCGATGCTCACGATCCTCGAGGGATCGACGTTCTGCATCTCGGACGACCGGGGCGACATCGCCGCGGCGACGAGCGGGTTCTTCGCCCACGACACGCGCTTTCTCTCCCGCCTCGTCCTGCGCGTGGCCGGCACGCAGCCCCTGCTCCTCTCGTCCGGGCGCGTGCAGCACTTCCAGGCGGCCTTCTATCTCCGGAACGGGACGGCGAACGGCTTCCTCCCCCGAGACGCGGTCTCGATCGCGCGCGAGCGCTTCGTCGGGACCGGGATGCAGGAGCGCGTGACGCTTCGAAACGAGTGCACGCACCCGATCGAGCTCGAGGTCGCGCTCGAGGCCGAGGCCGACTTCGCGGACATCATCTCCGTGAAGCAGCACGACTTCTCGCTCGGGGATCCGGAGCATGCGCGTCCGCTCCCCGCGCCTGCGCCGGTCACCGTCGACCGGAACGACAGCCGGCTCTCGATCGTCGATCCGCGTGGCGACCTCGCGACGCGGCTGCGGTTCTCACGACCCGGACGGCTGGACGGCAACGCGATGACCTACGCCGTCACGCTCGACCCGCACGCGAGCTGGGATCTGAGCGTCGACATCCACCCGTGGATCGAGGGGGCGGCCGAGACCGGAGAGGAGCACCTGGACGACGAGCGCGAGACCGTCGGCGAGGTGGTCGCGGCCTGGACGCTGCGCGTTCCTCGCATCCGCGGCGGCTGGGAGAGCCTGCGGCGCGCGTTCGACCGCTCGATCGCGGATCTCGCCGCGCTGCGCATGCGAACCGGCGAGGAGCGGCGGCCGCTGTTCGCTGCCGGGATGCCGTGGTTCATGACCGTCTTCGGGCGGGACACCGAGATCACGTCGCTGCAGACGCTCCTGCTGGGCCCCGAGATCGCGGTCGGCGCGCTGGAGGCGCTCGCCGCGCTACAGGCCCGCGAGGAGGACCCGTCCATCGACGCCGAGCCGGGGAAGATCGTCCACGAGACCCGGGAAGGGCGCGCGGCGGAAACGTGGTTCGCGCGCTACTACGGCTCGATCGACTCGACGCCGCTGTTCCTCGTGCTCCTCGCGGAGACGTGGCGTTGGACCGACGACGCGTCGCTCGCCCGCCGCCTTCGCGAGTCGGCCCTGTTCGCGCTCCAGTGGATCGACCGCTTCGGAGACCGCGACGGGGACGGCTTCGTCGAGTACAGCCGCATGGTCGCGAGTGGTCTCGAGAACCAGTCGTGGAAGGACTCCGGCGACTCGCAGCGGTTCCAGGACGGCACCTTCGCGGTCGGGCCGATTGCGGCCGTCGAGGTGCAGGGCTACGTGTACGACGCGAAGCGGGGGCTCGCCGAGCTCGCCCGCGAGGTCTGGCGCGAGCCCGAACTCGCCGACCTGCTCGAACGCCAGGCCGACGCGCTCCGCACCCGCTTCGACGAGGCCTACTGGGTCGATGAGCGCGGCGGGTTCTACGCGCTCGCGCTCGACGGGGACAAGAAGCCCGTCGACTCGCGCTGCTCGAACATGGGCCATCTGCTCTGGAGCGGGATCGTGCCGCCGGAGCGCGTGCCGCAGGTCGTCGACCAGCTGCTCGCGGAGGAGCTCTTCACCGGCTGGGGCATCCGGACGATGGCGAGTGACGCGGCCGCCTTCAACCCGATCAGCTACCACAACGGGACGGTCTGGCCGCACGACACGGCCCTCGCCGCCTGGGGTCTCGCGCGCCATGGCTACATGGCCGAGGCGCGGCGGGTCGGCCGCGCGCTCATCGAGGCGGCCGGTCACTTCGACTGGTCGCTGCCGGAGGTCTTCGCCGGCTACGCGCGCGACGACACGCCGTTCCCCATCGCCTATCCGACCGCGGCGCGGCCGCAGGCCTGGGCCGCGGGTACGCCGATCCTCCTCGTCCGGGTCCTGCTCGGGATCGAGCCCGATCGCGGGCGGCAGCGGCTCGTCACCACCGTCACCGACGAGCTCCCGAGCTGGCTCGAGGGTCTGCGGATCGAGGGCGTGCGCGCCTACGGCCGGACGTGGACCATCGCCGTCGAGGGCGGCCGTGTAACGATTGCCGAAGGCGTATGAGAATCGCCATCCTGTGTCCCGTCTGGTTCCCGGTGCCGCCGGAGGCCTACGGTGGGACGGAGCGGGTGGTCGCGCTCCTCGCGGACGGGCTCGTGGAAGCGGGACACGAGGTGACCCTCTTCGCCTCGGGTGACTCGCAGTCGCGCGCGCGTCTCGAGTCCGCGTTCCACACGGCGCCGAGCGAGTGGATCGGGCACACCTACTGGGAGATGCAGCACGCGCTGCTCGCGTTCGGCCGCGCGCGCGAGTTCGACGTGCTCCACGACCACACGGGCATGCTCGGGCTCGCGTTCGGCGGGCTGGTCGACACCCCGTTCTGCCACACCGTCCACGGGCCGCTCGACGGCCAGCCGGGCCGGATGTACGAGCAGATCCTCGAGCTGGCCTCGAACGCGAAGCTCATCTCCATCTCGATGAACCAGCGCAAGCCGAAGCCGCAGCTGCCGTGGGTCGCGAACTGCCCGAACGCGCTCGACCTGTCGATGTTCCCCTTCCGACGCAAGCCGGGCGGTGAGTACCTCGTCTTCCTCGGCCGCATGAGCCCGGACAAGGGAGCGCACCGCGCGCTGGCGGTGGCGCTCGAGACAGGGATCCCGCTGAAGATCGCCGCGAAGTGCCGGGAGCCGCTCGAGATGCGCTACTTCGACGAGTTCATCCGCCCGCACCTGGGCGGCTCGATCGAGTACGTCGGCGAGGTGGGCCATGCCGACAAGGTCGAGCTGCTCATGGGCGCACGGGCGCTGATCTCGCCCATCGACTGGGAGGAGCCGTTCGGGCTGATGATGATCGAGGCGATGGCCTGCGGCACGCCGGTGATCTCCACGCGGCGGGGCGCAGTGGCCGAGATCGTCGAGCACGGGAAGACCGGCGTCGTCGTCGACAACTACCGCGACATGGAGGAGCCCGAGGTGCTCGAGCTCGCCGACTCGCTCGATCCGGTCGTCATCCGGCAGCACGTGGAGGCGAACTTCTCGCCGGAGATCATGGTCGCGAACTACGTCGCCGCGTACCAGGCGACGATCGACGCCACCGCGTGAGGCTGCGCTCCGAGTACGACCGCGAGATCGTCGGGCTCGCGCTCCCCGCCCTGGGCGCGCTCGCCGCCGAGCCGATCTACCTGCTCGTCGACACGGCGATCGTCGGGCACCTGGGACGGGAGCAGCTCGCAGCGCTCGGGATCGCCATCACGGTTCTCGGCGGGACCTTCGCGATCTTCAACTTCCTGCAGTACGGCACGACCGCGCAGGTGGCGCGCGCGGGCGGCGCGGGTGAGACCGAGACCGCCCGTCGGCTCGGGGCGCAGGCCGTGTGGTTGTCGCTCGCGTTCGGGCTTGCCGTCTCTGCGCTCATCGCCGCGCTCGCGCCGCAGCTCGTCGCGCTCATGGGCGGCGAGGACCAGACCGCCGACTACGCGGTCCAGTACCTGCGCATCGCGGCGGTCGGCTTCCCCGCCGCCTTCCTCGCTCTCGGGGCGCAGGGCTACCTCCGCGGGGTCGCCGACCTGCGGACGCCGCTCGTGATCCTGATCGCGGGGAACGTCGCGAACGTCGTTCTCGAGCTGCTGTTCGTGTACGGCTTCGACTGGGGGATCGCGGGCTCGGCCTGGGGGACGGCGCTCGCGCAGCTCGGCATGGGAGCGGCGTTCATCGCGGTGGTGCTGCGCGCGCTCGAGCCCGGCGAGGCGGCGGTGCGGCTGCGCCTCGCCCGCCGCGTGCTCTCCCTCGGGAAGTGGATCTTCATCCGCACGACCGCGCTCATGCTCTCGTTCGTGCTCGCGGGAGCTGTGGCCACGCGCTTCGGCGACTCGGCGATCGCTGCGCACCAGGTTGCGTTCCAGCTGTGGATCTTCCTTGCGCTCGTGCTCGACTCGGTCGCGATTGCCGGGCAGATCATCGTCGGCCGGGAGCTCGGCGCCGGGCGCCGCGAGGCGGCCTACGGCGCGAGCGAGCGAATGATCTGGCTCTCGGTCGCGCTTGGCGCGCTGTTCGCGGTGGCGATGCTCGTGCTCGCCGGCGTGCTACCTCGTGCGTTCACCGAGGACGCGTCGGTGCTGGACCAGACGGCGCTCCTGTGGCCGCTGTTTGCGCTCATGCAGCCGCTCAACGGCGCCGTCTTCGCGCTCGACGGGATCCTCATCGGGGCCAGCGACGGCCGCTTCCTCGCCGTCTCGATGGTCGGCGCCTTCCTCGCGTGCGCGACGGTCCTGCTGGCTGCGCTGGAGGCGGACTGGGGGATCCGCGGCGTGTGGGCCGCGCTCGTCGTGCTCATCGTCGTGCGGCTGACGCTCATGGCGAGCCGCTTCCGCCGCGGCCGCTGGCTCGTCACCGGCTGGGCCTAAGCTCAGCGCGTGAACGTCCTCGGCGGAGAGCTCGAGCCGTGCTCGATGGATCCTCTGACGGGGTTCTTCCGTGACGGCCACTGCCGTACGGAGGGACGCGATCCCGGCTTCCACGCCGTGTGCGCCGTGATGACCGAGGAGTTCCTCGAATTCTCCGTCTCCGCCGGGAACGACCTCGTCACGCCGCAGCCGCAATGGTTGTTTCCCGGCCTGAAGCCGGGCGACCGCTGGTGCGTCGTCGCCGCGCGCTGGCAGGAGGCCTTCGAGGCGGGAGTGGCACCGCCGGTCGTGCTCGAGGCGACGCACGCCTCGGCGCTCGAGTTCGTGTCGCTGTCCGATCTCGAGGCCTACGCGTTCGAGGGCTGAGCGGCCTCGCGCTTCTTCCGCCAGTAGCGGCTGATGCCCTGGAAGTGGTGCCAGTACGGACCGGCTCGGTCGTACTCGTCGACGAGGTCCGGGTCGGTCTGCGCGATATCGAAGCGGGCCGCCGCGATGAATGCCGCCTCGTCCATGCCGTCTTCGACGCGCTCGCTCCAGCGGCCGAGAACCTCGCGCAGCGCAGCGAGGTGCTCCTGGACGTCGTCGGCGATGCCGAAGTGGATGAGCGCGAGGCGGGAGGGAGCGCGCCGCTCGATCTCGCGGATCGTCTCCTCCCAGGCTTCCAGGTCGAACTCCGGCGGAGGGCACGGCGGCATGACGAACGTGCCTCCGGTCAGCCGGACGCCCGCCGCGTCGCCGGCATAGAGTGTCCCGTCCGCGTGCAGGTACGAGACGTGGTGCGACGCGTGACCGGTGGTCGGGAAACAGGCGAGGCCGAGCACGGAGTCGCCGACCTCGTGGACGTTCTCGGCGGGGATCGGCGCGAGCTCGCCCCAGAGGACGTCGAAGGCGTCGCCGTAGAGGCGGCGCGCGCTCGCGTCGAGCCTGGCCGGGTCGATCAGGTGCGGCGCGCCGATCTCCGAGACGTGCACGTGTAGCCCCGGCTGCTCCCGCACGAGCACGCCCGCCGCGCCGGCGTGGTCGAGGTGGATGTGCGAGAGGACGAGATGCCGGACGTCGCCGAGCTCGAGGCCGCGCTCGGCGAGCCCGGCCTTCAGCGCCGGGATACAGGTCGTCGGACCGCAGTCGAAGAGCGCCGGTCCGTCGTCGGTGTCGAGCAGGTAGCACCCCACGATGCCCGGCGCTTGATGGTGGAGATCGATCGGCGGTGAGCCCACCTCGCGATCTTAGGAGCGCAGTGCTCCTGGCGGCCCGAAGAGGCGCCGGTCCCCGAGCGGGTGGCTGGGCTCGAGCGGTGCTCGGCGGCTAGGAGGAGCGCTCGACCGTCTCCTTGAGTCCCGACAGCATCTTCTCCCAGTTCGCACGCGAGTGCTCGGCGGCCTCCTCGGAGGAGTTGTTGTCCTGGCTCAACGAGACGTGCGTGATTCCGTTGTCGCCCTCGAGCTCGATCCTCAGGGTGTGGTAGTTCTCGGGGACGTCCTCGTCGCCGCTGAGTGCGCTGAAGTGCGTCATCTCGAGCTTCCGCTCGGGCACGACCTCGAGGACTTCTCCCTTGTCCTCGTAGGCCTTGCCTTCGTACTCGCCAGCCCAGGTGATCGGGCTTCCCGGCTTCCAGTCCGTGACGACGTGGGTGCCGAACATGTACTGCTCGATCTCGTCGGGGTCGGTCAGTGCCTTCCACACGCGCCTCGGCGGCGCGTGGACATCGGTTTTCGCCGTCGCAACGTGACCTTTCATGCGGATCGCATACCCGTGGGCGTCGGCCTGCAAACGGCTACCGGCCGAGCGCCTGCTCGAGGTCGGCGACCAGGTCGTCGGCCGATTCGATGCCGACCGAGAGGCGGACGAGCGTCGGCGGCACGGCGAAAGGCGCCTCCGCGGTGGAGGCGTGGGTCATCCGCGCGGGTTGCTCGATGAGGCTCTCGACGCCGCCCAAGCTCTCGGCGAGCTTCCACACCTTCGTGCGTCCGACGACGTCCAGTGCCTCCTCCTCGCTGTCGAGCAGGACCGAGACCATGCCGCCGAACTGGCGCATTTGCCGTGCCGCGATCTCGTGTCCGGGGTGCGAGGACAGGCCCGGGTAGAGGACGCGCTCGACGCGCGGATGACCAGCGAGGAAGTTCGCGACCGCGATGGCGTTCGCGCAGTGGCGGTCCATGCGGACGGCGAGGGTCTTCACGCCGCGGAGCACGAGCCAGGCGTCGAACGGGCCCGGCACCGCGCCGAGGGACTTCTGCAGGAAGGCGAGCCGGTCGGCGACCGCCTCGTCGTTCGTCGCGACGAAGCCGCCGATGACGTCCGAGTGGCCCCCGAGGTACTTCGTCGTCGAGTGGAGCACGACGTCGGCGCCGAGCGCGAGCGGCTGCTGGAGGTACGGCGTCGCGAACGTGTTGTCCACGACGACCATCGCCCCGACCGTGTGCGCCGCCTCCGAAGCGGCAGCGATGTCGACCAGGTTCAGAGCAGGGTTCGTCGGCGTCTCCAGCCAGACGAACCTCGTCCGTTCCTCGAGATGGTCGGCGAGCCCGGTCGAGATCTCCTCGGGGGTGAGGAACGTGAAGCGGTATCCCTTCGGCTCGTACACCTGCGTGAACATCCGGTAGATGCCGCCGTAGACGTCGTTGACCGCGACGACGTGGTCTCCCGGAGAGAGCAGGTGCATGAGCGTGGTCGCAGCGCCGAGCCCTGACGAGAACGCGCGTCCGTGGGCGGCGTCCTCGAGCGACGCGACGCACTCCTGCAGCGCCGTCCGCGTCGGGTTTCCGACGCGCGCGTAGTCGTAGCCCTTGTGGACGCCCACCGCCTCCTGGACGTAGGTGGACGTCTGGTAGATCGGTGTCGTGACCGCGCCCGTCGCCGGGTCGGGCTCCTGTCCCACGTGGATCGCGCGCGTCTCGAAGCGCATCGCGCCGGATGCTACTGAGCGCCGCTCGGGCTCTTACGTCACGTTCTCTCGGCGCCGAGCCACTCGGAGAGGTTGGCGAGCGCCTCGTCGGCACGCGAGGTGTCTCCCCAGGCTCCGAGCACCTCGAGCTGGCGCGTCTTCCGGTCGAAGCGCGGCTCGATGCGCCCGACGATGCGGTCGCCGGCGAGGATCGGCAGCACGTAGTAGCCGTACTCGCGCTTCGCCTTCGGGACGTACATCTCCAGGCGGTAGTGGAAGTCGAAGAGCGCCTCGGCGCGGTCGCGGTCGTGGACGAGGCGATCGAACGGCGAGAGGAAGGTGACGCGGTCGGGAACGGGATCCGCCGAGATCTCCGGGTGCGCCTCCCACCCGGATCTGCCGAGCCGTACTCCGAGCGCCCGGAAGCGCCGCTCCTGGAGCACCCGCTCCGCCTCGCGCAAGGGGATGGTCTCGGTCTCGGGCCACACGCGCTCGGGCACGTCCCAGAGCCGGTGCGTTCCCACACGGCCTGCGACGGCGATCTCTCCACGCGCTGCGAGGATCTCCAGCATCAGGCGCAGAGGACCGCGACCCCACCACGGGTGGCGCTCGGCGCTGACTGCGATGTCCTGCTGTAGGTCACGAGCGAGCAGCGGCCCGTTCCGCTCGAGGTCGCGCAAGATCGAGCGGCGGAGACGGGCGTGCTCGCGGAGGAAGTCGCGCACCCACACGTCGCGCTTCAGGGTTCCGCCGCCGCGGCGCCGCCGTCGCATCCGCGCCCGTTGGAGCGCGAGATCCTCGATCGGGTAGATGAATGCGTGGTACTCGAAGAGCCTTCGCTCCTTCCAGAGCAGCCGGTCGAGCTCCGCCACGTCGTAGGTCGGCCCGAGTCTGCTCCAGAGGACGAGGTGCTGCGGCGGTGCGACGGTCGAGATCGGGTCCATCTGCAGGTAGCCGAGCCGGCGCACCGTGTCGAGCACCGTGGTCGCCGAGCCGTCGAGGAGCTGCGCGCGGACGGCGATGCGCCGCGCCTCCTCGGGCGAGACGATCCTCATTCGCCCTGTAGCCGCCACCGCACCTCCGTTTCCTCACCGGACTCCACGTCGCCTGCTGCCGACCGGCGCGCCAGCCAGTCGGCGTACCGCGCGGTGAACGGCGCGGCCGTCGCCCCGTGGGCGAGGACCGAGAGGCCGACCGTCACGAATGCCGTCGCCAGGATCAGCTCCTCGTGCACGAGGCCGTTCTCCTCGAGGACGAGGAGGGCGAAGACGATCGACGCGGCGCCTCGCGGCCCGAACCAGCCGAGGAACGCGACCGTCGGGCGACGTGCCCCGGTCCCCAGCATCGAGATAGCGACCGGGAGCATGCGTACCAGGGTCAGGCTCAGCACCGCGTACAGGGCGATCTGCCAGGTGAGGTCGCCGAGGGCCGGGCCGAGGAGGACGGCCCCGAACACGACGAACGTGACCGCCGCGAGCAGCGCTCCGGTCTGCTCGATGAGGTGGGACACGTCGCCGCCGCGATGCCGGCGCAGACCTCCGAAGACCGCTCCTCCCACGAAGGCGGCGATGAAGCC